>JAODNF010000487.1 GCA_025464915.1 Frankiales bacterium
CAAGGCGAGCTACGAGGCGCACCGCGCGACCTACGTGAAGATCTTCGACCGGCTCGGGATGGACTACCGGGTGGTGTCTGCGGTCTCCGGCGCCATGGGGGGCTCGGCGTCGGAGGAGTTCCTCGCCGTCGCCGAGACCGGCGAGGACTCCTTCGTCTCCTGCACGTCCTGCGACTACGCCGCCAACGTCGAGGCCGTCGAGACGCGGGCGCCGGCGGTTCCCGCCGAGGCGCCGGCGATCGAGGTGCTCGACACCCCTGACACCCCGACCATCGAGACGCTCGCGGCCTTCCTCGGCATTCCGGCCGGCGAGACGCTGAAGAACGTCGTCGTGAAGCTGGTCCAGCCCGACGGCACCGTCGAGGCGCTGGTCGTCGGCGTCCCGGGCGACCGCGAGATCGACATGAAGCGCCTCGAGGCCAACGTCGCTCCCGCCGAGGTGGTCGCCTTCGAGGGCGACGACTTCGCGAAGCACCCGGGCCTGGTCCGCGGCTACATCGGTCCGCAAGGCGAGCTCGGGGTGCGGTACGTCGTCGACCCCCTCGTGGCCGAGGGCTCCTCGTGGGTCACCGGCGCGAACGTGTCGGGCAAGCACGCCCGCAACGTCGTTATGGGCCGCGACTTCACTCCCGACGGCTTCCTCGCCGCGGCCGAGGTGCGGGCGGGGGACCCCTGCCCCCGCTGCGGTTCCGCGCTCTCCCTCGACCGTGGCATCGAGATCGGCCACGTCTTCCAGCTCGGCCGCAAGTACGCCGACGCGTTCTCGCTCGACGTGCTGGGTCGTGAGGGCAAGCCGGTGCGGGTCACGATGGGCTCCTACGGCATCGGCGTCTCGCGGGCGGTCGCGGCCATCGCCGAGCAGTCGTACGACGAACGCGGCCTGATCTGGCCCCGGGCCATCGCGCCGGCCGACGTCCACGTCGTCATCGCCGGACAGGGCGAGCAGCAGGAGGGCGGGCAGCGGCTGGCCGAGAGCCTCGAGGCCGCGGGCCTGCGGGTGCTCCTGGACGACCGGCACAAGGTCAGCCCCGGCGTCGCGTTCAAGGACGCCGAGCTGATCGGCGTCCCGACCTACGTCGTGGTCGGCAAGACGCTCGCCAACGACGGCACCGTCGAGATCCGCGACCGCCGGTCCGGCTCCTCCCGCCCGGTCGCGATCGCGGAGGCCGTGGCCGAGATCGTCGCCGAGGTCCGCTCCTGATCAGGGCGGTGCTGTTCGACTGGGGCGGCACGCTGTCCACGTCGAACAACGACGACCTGCTGGGGATGTGGCGGCACGCCGCCCTCGTCCTTGCGCCGGCCGATCCTGAGCCGCTCGCGCAACGGCTGCTCGAGGCCGAGCACGCGTGGTGGGACGAGCGGGTCGGTGTCGGGGACGGCACCGGCAGTGGGAGGACCGAGGACATCATCCGCTCCGTCGCCGACGACACCCACCTCGACGTGCTCGGTGCCCTGGCGGCGTACCACGGGGCCTGGGACGCGCGGGTCGGGCACGAGGACTGCGCGGCCGAGGTGCTGCAGGGCATCCGGGACCGCGGCTGGCGCACCGGGCTGCTGTCGAACACGCACTGGCCGCGCGACCAGCACGAGCGCTGGCTGTCCGAGGCCGGCCTGCTCGGCCTGCTCGACGCCCGCGTCTACACCTCCGACCTGAGGCACATGAAGCCGCACGCAGAGGCGTTCCTCGCCCTGACGTCCGCGCTCGGGGTCGAACCGGCCCAGTGCGTGTTCGTCGGCGACCGCCCCCGTGACGACATCGCCGGTGCCCAGGGCGCCGGCCTGCGCACCGTGCTGCTCACCGGGCGGGACGTGCCTGCCTTCGACGTCGTGCCCGATGCTGCCGTCCCGGAGCTCTCGGACCTGCCCGCGGTCCTCGACGCCTGGGCCTAGCCGGCCGTCCCCGGCAGGGGCACGGTGACGGGGTGCTGGCGGGTGCTCTGGCGCCAGCGGACAGCGCGGACCGCGGCGTCGGACAGGGCGCGGACGGCGAGGCCGCGCAGGTCGGTGCTGTCGGTCGACGCGACCAGGTCGCGCCACAGCACGCACAGGCCGTCCTCGAGCGCGATCGCCTGCTGCGCAGGGGTTCCGGCCGGGGACGCATACGCGAGGGCCGGCGCGGGGGTCGGCAGGGAGCGTGCTGACAAGCGGGCGAGAAGGCTGTCGCGCAGGACCCGGTGGGCGTCGTACGCCGACAGGGCGGCGACTCTGCGCCTGTCGTCGAGGTGGGCACCCAGGACGCCGTACCCGTAGACCGCCGCGTGCTCCGCGGCGAGCAGCTCCGTGAGCACGGCCGCCTCGCTCACAGCGCGGCCACCGCGCACGCGGAGGAGGCCGACAGCGAGGCCAGCAGGGGAGCGAGGGCTCGGGAGGCGGTGAGGGCGGCCCGGCCGTGCTCGGTGGCCGTCCTGCTCTCGAGGGCCTTCAGCGCAGTGAGCGTCGACACCGCCGAGCTCGTCTGGGTGGTCGAGCCGAGTGCGGCGACGTGCGCGGCCTTGTCGGCAGCCAGCGGTGCGAGTCGTGACGCGAGCGACGGGTGCAGGTGCATGACTGACTCATACGCGGCCTGCAGGTCCAGCTCGCGCTGCAGGGCGGCGGCGCGGACAGCGACGTCGCGGTCGACCGCGACCGGGGGCTTCTCGCGGCAGGCCGCCAGGGTGAGCACCGAGGCGACGAGGACGGACCGTCGCGAGGGGTGCACCCCCTCAGCCTGCCAGAGGCTCAGGCTCTCCCCGCCACTCGGCCGGGAGCTCGGCGAGCTCTTGCTCGGCGGCCAGCATGTCGAGGGCGGCGCTGCCGGTGGGGAGCGCCGCGATGTGCTCGGCCCGGGCCGCAGCCTGCTCCTCGGCAGTGGGGGAGACGAGCAGCGCCTCCCGCAGCGTCGCGCGCGGGTCCAGCGCCCGGAGCTCGTCCATGTCGATGCCCGACGACGCCTTGAGGTCGTCGGTCATCGACGTGACGGTCTTGCGCAGCGTCCGAATGGCGCGTCCGGCCTGAGCGGCCAGGTCGGGCAGCCGCTCAGGGCCGAACACGAGCAGCGCGACGACCCCGAGGACGAACAGCCGCCCCAGGCCGAGGTGGTCGATCACAGCAGCTGCCCTCCCGGACGCGCTAGGACACCGTGATGGTGCCCTTCATGTACTGGTGGATGTCGCAGATGTAGTCGTACGAGCCGGCCTTCTTGATCGTGAACGTGAAGGCCTTGCCCTTGGCGAGGTCACCGGAGTCGAAGCTCTTGTCCGACGCGGTGATGGTGTGCACCGAGGAGTCCTCGTTGGTCACCGTGATGGTCTCGCCGACCTTGGCCTTGAGCGTCGCCGGTGAGTAGGCGAAGCCCTTGATCTGGATGGCGTTCCCGGTGGCTGCCTT
>JAODNF010000497.1 GCA_025464915.1 Frankiales bacterium
CGCCTGAAGGCCGTCCTCGACGACATCAAGAACTCCGCTGGACAGGTCATCACCTTCCTCGACGAGATGCACACCGTCGTCGGCGCCGGCAAGAGCGAAGGGTCGATGGACGCCGGCAACATGCTGAAGCCGAAGATCGCCCGCGGGGAGCTGCGGATGGTCGGCGCAACGACCCTCGACGAGTTCCGCCAGAACATCGAGAAGGACCCCGCGCTCGAGCGGCGCTTCCAGCAGGTGCTGGTCGGCGAGCCCTCTGTCGAGGACACCATCGCGATCCTGCGCGGCCTCAAGGGCAGGTACGAGGCGCACCACGGCGTGGAGATCACCGACGGGGCACTGGTCGCGGCGGCGGCCCTGTCCGACCGCTACATCACCGCGCGCTTCCTGCCCGACAAGGCGATCGACCTCGTCGACGAGTCCGCCTCCAGGCTCCGGATGGAGATCGACTCCCGCCCCGTCGAGATCGACGAGCTGCAGCGGTCCGTCGACCGCATGAAGATGGAAGAGCTCGCGCTCTCCAAGGAGAGCGACGACGCCTCCGTCGAGCGGCTCGCGACCTTGCGCAAGGAGCTCGCGGACAGGTCGGAGGAGCTGTCCGGGCTGATGGCGCGCTGGGAGCAGGAGAAGACCGGGCTCAACCGCATCGGCGAGCTGAAGAAGCGGCTGGACGACCTGCGCTCGCAGCTCGAGCGCGCGCAGCGCGACGGCGACCTCGAGACCGCGAGTCGCCTGCAGTACGGCGAGATCCCGACCGTCGAGCGCGAGCTCTCGGAGACCGTGCCGCCCACCGACACGATGGTGAAGGAGCAGGTGACTGCGGACGACATCGCCGAGGTCGTCGCGGCCTGGACCGGCATCCCCTCCGGCCGGCTGCTCGAGGGCGAGACGGCAAAGCTGCTGCGGATGGAGGACGCACTCGCGGCCCGCCTCATCGGTCAGACCGCTGCCGTGCAGGCGGTCAGCGACGCCGTCCGCCGTGCCCGCGCCGGCATCTCCGACCCGGACCGGCCCACGGGATCGTTCCTGTTCCTCGGCCCTACCGGTGTCGGCAAGACCGAGCTCGCCAAGGCCCTCGCGGAGTTCCTCTTCGACGACGAGCGGGCACTCACCCGCATCGACATGAGCGAGTACGGCGAGAAGCACGCCGTGGCCCGCCTCGTCGGTGCGCCGCCCGGCTACGTCGGGTACGACCAGGGCGGCCAGCTCACCGAGGCGGTCCGCCGCCGGCCGTACTCCGTGGTGCTCTTCGACGAGGTCGAGAAGGCCCACCCCGACGTCTTCGACGTGCTGCTGCAGGTGCTCGACGACGGGCGCCTCACCGACGGCCAGGGCCGGACGGTCGACTTCCGCAACACCATCCTGGTGCTGACCTCGAACCTCGGGTCTGCCTTCACGACCGACCCGCTGCTCACCCCGCAGCAGCGCCACGACAAGGTGCTCGACGTCGTGCGGTCGGCCTTCAAGCCGGAGTTCGTGAACCGGCTCGACGACATCGTGGTGTTCGACGCCCTGGGCACCGCGGAGCTGACCGCCATCGTCGACCTGCAGGTGGCGTCGCTGGCCAAGCGCCTCGCCGACCGGCGCTTGACCCTGACCGTGACCGACGCCGCGAGGGAGTGGCTGTCCCTCACCGGCTACGACCCGCTCTACGGTGCCCGACCGCTGCGTCGCCTGGTGCAGAAGGCGATCGGCGACCGGCTGGCTCGCGCCCTGCTCGCGGGCGAGGTGCAGGACGGCGACGAGGTCGTCGTCGACCGGGCCGGCGATGACCTCACGGTCGGCCCCGCTGTCTTGCGTCCTTCCTGAGCACGGTCGGCTGACCGTCGGTCTCGGTGTGGGCGGCCGCCTGGAGGACTACGCCGCCGTCGGCGCGGACCCCTCGACGCGACGTTGAGTAGGGACGCTCGGCCCGAGGACGATGCGGTCGGCGGTCACCTGGGCCCACGGCCTGGCGGGGGTGTCGATGGACCTCGACCTCGCCGGCATCGGCCGGTTGTTCGACGTGGCCCGTGACGCCTGGTCACAGGCAGGACGCGGTACGCCGTATCTCGCCACCTCGACGTGGTTCGCGCTGGACGAGGGCGACGGGTCGGCGCGCGCAGGTGCACCAGCACCTGATGCACTGCATGAACTGGCTGCCGCCCTCGCTCGTCGACCCGCTCGCCCGGGTGAGCGGCTTCGCCGGGACACCCGCCGAGCTGCTGGGGTGACCTGTTTCACGCGTGACACATCGGGCGCCTGCGTCGTTGACTGACTCACACCCGGTCCGAGGAGACGCACGTGGTTGACGAGACCCCGACCCTGCCCGCGATCAACGCCGGGCAGCTGGCGGTCGTCCGCACGCTCCTCGAGCGCGTCCTGAAGATCTACCACCGCATCGAGACCTCCGGCACCGAGCACCTCCCGGACAGCGGCGCCCTCATCGTGGGCAACCACTCCGGTGGCGTCATCGCCATGGACGTGCCGATCATCGCCGTCTCCTACTGGGAGAAGTACGGCCTGAAGCACCCGCTGCGCGTCCTCGCCCACGACGTGCTCATGCTCCCCTTCGGGGCGGTGCTCAAGCCGCTGGGCTTCGTCAACGCGACGCGTGAGAACGCGCGCGCCGCGCTGAGTGAGGGCGGCGCGACCATCGTCTTCCCGGGCGGCGACTACGACGTCTACCGCCCCACCGCGGTCCGCAACAAGATCGACTTCGCCGGCCGCACCGGTTACGTCCGCACCGCGATCGAGGCCGGTGTCCCGATCGTGCCGGTCGTCAGCATCGGCGGGCAGGAGTCGCAGCTCGTGCTGAGCCGCGGCGAGTCGCTCGCGAAGTACATCCCGATCACCAAGGTCTTCCGCTCCAAGTACGTCCCGATCGCCGTCGGCTTCCCGTGGGGCATCTCGCTCGGCATCCCGCCGAACCTGCCGCTGCCCACGAAGATCGTGACCCGCTTCCTCGAGCCGATCGACCCCGCCGACTTCGACAACGACATCAAGGCCGTCGACGAGGTCGTGCGCGCCCGGATGCAGGAGGCGCTCGACGAGCTCGCCGCCGAGCGCCGCTACCCCGTCCTCGGCTGATCCCCGCGGTTTCACTGATTCACCGCCTCCTGGTGGGGGCAGTTCGGTGAAACCGCGGGAGGGGGTCAGCGGGAGAGGTGGGGGGCGGCCCGCCCGGCGATGAGCGGCAGGTCGAGGTAGGTCTGGATGCCGGGCTGCGCGGCGACGACGTAGGGGATCGCGCTGACGCAGTGGTGCGCGGTCGAGGTGATGCCCGGGTTGCGGACCAGCCCCTCCTCGACGGTCTCCGGCTGGTAGCCCTTGAACGTGACGAGCACGTCCGGGTCACCGGTCACGGCGACCTCGAAGCGTTCGCCGGCCTGGCCGAACGACCACGCGGGGTCGAGGTCCTTCTCGCCCATCAGCCAGTTCACCTGGGCCGTGATGACAGCCTCGCCCTTGACGGTGGCAGTCCACGTGAACCGCTGCGCCGCCACGAGACCCGGCTCGATGACGCCCATCGGGGTGTCGATCGGCGCGGTCGCGACGGCGACCTCGTTGGCGCCCTCGATCCGAGGGTCGATGTCGAAGCCGAGCTCGTCGGCGATCATCTGGATCGACTGGCGGAAGCCGCCGCCGAGCAGCCCCACCATCGGGCTCTGCAGCGACACCTCCGGCGGGTGGCCGAACAGCATGATGTCGCGCAGCACGTCAGGGGCGCCGTACGTCCTGATGTCGCTGAACTCCTCGGACCGCACGTGCGTGATGCGCGACGTCAGCGCCGAGACCATCAAGGGGAAGCGCTCGGTGATGCCGCCGGGGTGGATGCCGGTGCCGTGCAGCGACGACTGCCCGGTCGCGCAGGCCTCACGGAGCGCGACGGACTTCTTCTCCGACGGGTAGACCCAGCCGAGTGGCGTCACGACGTTCGCACCGGAGGCGAGCATCTTGCAGACCAGCTCCTCGTCGGGGAGCAGTGCGGCATAGCAGATGCAGTCGGCACCGAGCGCGAGCAGCGCGTCGACGTCGCCCGTCGCCTTCACCCCGAGGGGCGCGATGCCGGCGAGCTCGCCCGCGTCCATCCCCTCCTTCGCCGGGGAGTGCACCCACACCCCGACGAGCTCTAGCTCCGGATGCGCGGCGATCGCCTCGATCGCTGCCCGTCCCACGCCGCCGGTCGCCCACTGGATCACCTTGATGGCCATGGTCCGGAACCTAGGGCCCGGTACGCCGTCAGCGGAAGCGCTTGTTCCTGGCCACCGGGACCGGTGAGGTCACCGCATGCGACTCCTCGTCCTCGGCGGCACCCGCTTCGTCGGCCGCTCCGTGATCCTCGACGCCCTCGCACGCGGCTGGGACGTGACCGCCCTGAACCGCGGCATCACGGGTGCGCTGCCGGACGGCGTACACGCCCTGACCGCGGACAGGACGGACGACGCGCAGCTCGCAGATGCCTTGAGGGGCAAGGAGTTCGACGCGGTCTTCGACCCGTGGGCGCAGGCGCCGAGGGTCGTACGGGCGTCGGCTCGGCTGCTGACGGGGCGGGTCGGGCAGTACGCGTACTGCTCCAGCATCAGCGCGTACGAGGAGGGCCGGCCGGTCGGTGGCAACGAGGACTGGCCGGCGGTTGAGGCTTCTCCGGACGCGGAGGCCACGGCGTACCAGCACGACAAGCGGGGCGGAGAGCTCGCGGCGCTCGAGTCGTTCCCGGACGCGCTCGTCGGACGGCCCGGACTGATCCTCGGCCCGTACGAGGACATCGGCAGGCTGCCCTGGTGGCTGGGACGGGCTGCGAGGGGCGGCCGGATGGTCGCGCCGGGAAGGCCTGACAGGCCTGTGCAGTACGTCGACGCACGCGACCTCGCCACCTGGTTCAACGACAGCCTGGCCGCGGGCGCGAGCGGGATCACCGACCTGGTCGACCCGAGCGGCCACACCACGACGCGGTCGCTGCTCGAGGCCGTCGTGACGGCCACGGGTGACCGGGCGGAGCTCGTCTGGGTCGACCAGGAGACCGTGCTGGCCAGCGGCGCCGAGCCGTGGACGCAGCTGCCCTGCTGGGTGCCCGAGGGCGGCGAGTTCGAGGGCTTCATGGAGAGCGACACCTCCAAGGCGATCGCGACGGGGCTCGTTTCTCGCGACGTCGCCGACACGGCCGCCGCGACATGGGAGTGGCTGCAGCGCGACGGGTTCCCTGTCCAGCGGCCCGACCGGCCGGTGCACGGACTGCCGGAAACCCTGGAGACGGCCCTACTAGCCTCGGTGTCGTGACCGACCGCGAAGACCTCCTCGAGCTCGTCAAGGCCCAGGCCATCGTCCACGGCAAGGTGACGCTGTCGTCCGGCCGCGAGGCCGACTACTACGTGGACCTGCGCCGCACGACGCTGTCGGCGACCGCCGCCCCGCTCGTCGGCAGGGTGATGCTCGACCTCACGAGCGACTGGGACTTCGACGCCGTCGGCGGCCTCACCATGGGCGCCGACCCGGTCGCCACCGCGATGCTGCACCAGGCCGCCGCTCAGGGTCGCCGGCTCGACGCCTTCGTCGTGCGCAAGGCCGCCAAGGCGCACGGCCTGCAGAAGCAGATCGAGGGACCGGACATCGTCGGCAAGCGCGTCCTCGTGGTCGAGGACACCAGCACGACGGGTGGTTCGCCCCTCGAGGCGCTCGCGGCCGTCCGCGCCGCGGGCGCGACCTGCGTCGGCGTCGCGACCATCGCGGACCGCGCGACCGGGGCCGGCGAGAAGATCCAGGCCGAGGGCGTCGACTACCGCTACATCTACTCGCTCGAGGACCTCGGCTTGGCCTGAGGGCTGGCCTGACGCCGGTTCTTGCGGACCTCGAGCGCGATCGGGATCAGCGAGATCGCCACGATGATGACCGCGAAGACCTCGAGGTTCTTGCCGATCGCGTCGACCTGCCCGAGGTAGTAGCCCAGGACGGTCACGCCCGCGCCCCAGAGGGTGCCGCCGACGACGTTCCACTGGGTGAAGGTCCGCGTGGGGAGCTGGCCGGCACCGACCAGCGGGTTGATGAAGGTGCGCACGATCGGAACGAAGCGGCCGATGACCAGCGCGCGCCCGGCGCCGTACTGCTCGACGACCTCCTCGGCCTTCGTGACGTAGTGCCGCTTGAACAGCCGGGAGTCCTCCCGGGCGAACAGGGCAGGCCCTGCGCGCCGGCCGATGAGGAAGCCGGTCTGGGCGCCGATGATCGCGGCGGCGGTGATGGCCAGCACCATCGGCACGATCCCGATGGGCGGGTCGTAGTGCAGCGCCTTCGCGCCCTTCTCGGTGCAGACGAAGCCCGCAGCGAACAGCAGCGAGTCGCCCGGCAGGAAGAACCCCAGCAGCAGGCCGGTCTCCGCGAACACGATCAGGAGCAGGCCGGCCAGGCCCACGCTCTCGAGAAGCTGCTTGCCGTCGAGGATCGCGGGCAGGGCCTGCACAGTTCCGCTCACGTCAGCAACGCTAGTCGGAGCGGCTGGGCGGGCCCTGAGAGCGACCACGTGCCGGACGCTGCGGGCGGACAGGACCTCTCTGGCAGGATCGGACCACCGCACCGAACGAGGAGTACGACGATGGCGATCGCCACCCCCGAGGTCTACGCCGACATGCTCGACCGCGCCAAGGCCGGCCGCTTCGCCTACCCGGCGATCAACGTGACGAGCTCGCAGACGCTCAACGCGGCCCTCCAGGGCTTCGCGGACGCCGGCAGCGACGGGATCCTGCAGGTCAGCACAGGCGGTGCCGAGTACCTGTCGGGCCCCGGGGTGAAGAACATGGTCGACGGCGCCGTCGCGCTGGCCGAGTACGCGCACGTGGTCGCGAAGAACTACCCGATCACGGTCGCGCTGCACACCGACCACTGCCCGAAGGACAAGCTCGACGGGTACATGCGCCCGCTCATCGCCATCAGCAAGGAGCGCGTCGACCGCGGACTCGACCCGCTGTTCCAGTCGCACATGTGGGACGGGTCGGCGGTACCGCTGGAGGAGAACCTGCAGATCGCCGTCGAACTGCTCGAGGAGTGCCGCAAGGCCCGGATCGTCCTCGAGGTGGAGATCGGGGTCGTCGGGGGCGAGGAGGACGGCGTCGAGAACGCCATCAACGAGAAGCTCTACACCGCCGACGGTGACTTCGTCCGGACCGCTCAGGTGCTGGGGCTCGGCGAGAAGGGCGTCTACCTGCTGGCGGCGACCTTCGGCAACGTGCACGGCGTCTACAAGCCGGGCAACGTGAAGCTCCGTCCGGAGGTCCTCGAGCGGGGTCAGCAGGTGGTCACGAAGGAGTTCGGCCTCCCGCCGGGCAGCAAGCCGTTCAACCTGGTCTTCCACGGCGGCTCCGGTTCGGCGCTGGAGGAGATCCGGGAGGCGCTGTCCTACGGCGTGGTGAAGATGAACGTCGACACCGACACCCAGTACGCCTTCACCCGGCCGATCGCCGATCACATGTTCAAGAACTACGACGGCGTCCTCAAGGTCGACGGCGAGGTCGGGATCA
>JAODNF010000501.1 GCA_025464915.1 Frankiales bacterium
CAGGTAGAAGAACAGCCCGAACATGCCGGCGAACAGCAGCCCGCGGGCGACGTTGGCGCTGGTGCGGGAGCGGTCGCCGAGCAGCCGCAGCGGTGTGATCGGCTCCTCGGCCGACAGCTCGACGCGCACGAACGCGACGAGCATGACGGCGCCGAGCACGAACGCGCCGATCGTCTCGGTGTCCGACCAGCCGTTGGAGGCGGCGCGGACGAAACCGTAGACGAGCGAGGTCATGCCGAGTGTCGAGGTGAAGGCGCCCGCCAGGTCGAAGCGGCCCGGGTGCGGCGTGGTCTCGGGGAGCAGGGCGCGACCGGCCAGGACGACGCCGACGCCGATCGGCACGTTGACGAACATCACCCAGCGCCATGACGCCCACTGGGTGAGCATGCCGCCGAGGATGAGGCCGAGCGCACCACCGGACACCGAGACGGCGGTGAAGAGGGCCAGCGCGCGCAGCCGCTCCTTGCCCTCGGGAAACATCGTGGTCATCAGGGCCAGCGAGGAGGGGGCGGCGAGGGCCCCGCCGACGCCCTGCAGCGCACGGGCCGCGAGCAGGAACTCGCTGCTCGTGGCGAAGCCGCCGACGAGCGAGGCGACGGCGAACACCGTCACGCCGGCGACGAACGTCTTGCGGCGGCCGAGCAGGTCACCGGCTCGGGCGCCGAGCAGCAGCAGCCCACCGAAGGTGAGGGTGTAGGCGTTGAGGACCCACGACAGGCCGGAGGGGGTGAAGTCCAGCGCCTTCTGCATCTTCGGCAGGGCGACGTTCACGATGGTCGCGTCGAGCACGACCATCAGCTGGGACGTGAGGATGACGGCCAGGACGAGGTTCTCGTGGCTCACGCGCTTCCTGCGCGGAGCGGCCTCGCCGGACGGCGTGGCGGTCGGGGGGATCTCTGGAGCAAGAGCAGACATGGAACGCCTTCCCGGCGTAGAGTGTGACAGAAGCGGAAGGTACCTCCGCTACGATACGGAGGCAGCCTCCGCTTTGCAAGTCCTGTCAGGAGCTGATGTGACCGAGACGCCGGTTCGGCCCATGCGGGCCGACGCGCGCCGCAACTACGAGGCGCTGGTCGCTGCCGCCCGTCAGGTCCTCACCGAGCGCGGCAGCGAGGCCGCCATGGAGGAGATCGCCCGTCGCGCCGACGTCGGCGTCGGGACGCTCTACCGCCACTTCCCCCGCCGCATCGACCTGGTCGAGGCCGTCTACCGAGAGGACGTCGACGGCATCGTCGCGCTCGCCACCGACGTGTCGACCCTCGACCCGTGGGACGCGCTCGTCGCCTGGCTGCAGGGCTTCGTCCGGTACGCCGAGGCCAAGCCCACCTTCCTCACCGAGCTGCACGAGGCGTTCGAGAAGTGCCCCGACCTCGCCGTCAGCAGCCGCGAGCGCATCGCGGCGGCCGTCGGCGGGGTGCTGGCCCGCGCCCAGGAGGCCGGCGTCGCGCGCGCCGACCTCGGCCCGTCCGACCTCATGCAGCTGGTCGGCGGCATGTGCATGGCCCGCAACGCGACGCTAGAGCAGAACGAGCGGCTGCTGACCTTCGTCCTGGACGGGATCAGGGCGCAGGGCTGACGGGCTGCACGACTCAGCCTCCGGACCGGGCCTCCTGCAGCAGGCACGGCACGCCGCGCGCAGCACCTGACCGGCGCATGTCCCGACGTTGTGCCTGGCATGAGCGAGTCGAGGGGTCCCCGGTGCTCCTGCTGCACCACGTGGGCCGCAAGAGCGGCAAGGCGTACGTCGCGCCCATGATGTATCTGGCCGGCGCGGGCGACACCGTCTACGTCTTCGCGTCCAAGGCGGGAGCGCCGGACGACCCGGACTGGTACGACAACGCGATCGCAGCCGGGAGGGCGCGGGTCGAGATCGGCACCCAGGCCTTCGACGTGACGGTCGAGGAGCTCTCGGGCGAGACCCGCGACACCGTCTACGCGCGGCAGGCGAGGGCGTACCCCGGTTTCGCCGGTACGAGGAGAGGACCCGAGGGGTCCGCACATCCCCGTCCTCGCCCTGACGCGCGTCTAGTCCCGATGGGCGGGTCAACACCACCCGGTTGACCCTTGGTTTCGAGCGGTCCAGGCGGCACGGTAGGAACCATGGCCACCACGACTCCTCGCAAGACCGTCGCGCGCAGGCGTCCCGCCCCCGAGCCGGTCGGCTGCCACCTGTGCGCCACGGCGCACGACGGCGAGACCGGTCTGGTCATCCACCTGGTCGAGGACCACGGCGCGATCTGGACGGTGACCAACAGCTTCGGGCTGGACGACCTGGTCATCCCGGCGCCGCGCGAGGCGTCCTACGACGACGCACCGACCGACGACCCGGGTTGGGTCCGCCGGCTCATCCGCCGTACGGCGTGACCACCGGCTGCAGCGGCGTGAGGACGTTCGGCGCGTAGCGCTCGATGACGTTGGTGGGCGCGGCCATCGGCACGCTGAAGCGCCACTGCTGCCCGTCGATCTCGTCGACCGGCACGCCGAGCGTCGCGTTGTCGCTGTCGTGGGTCACGAGGAAGTGCAGCCCGTGGCTGCCGAACGCCCCCTGGAACGGCGTCTTGCCGTGGGCGGGGTCGCAGACCAGCGACGCGTACGGCTGGTGGTTCGCCGCGGCGTACCCCGCCTGCACGCGCTTGTCGGTCGAGGCCTCGCCCGGCCACGGCCGCTGAACGGGGTCGTCGCCGGTGCCGTCGTCGAGGCAGGCGTCGTCGCGGTAGTAGGGCACGACCGCGGCGTTCGCGAGCGACGTCGCGCCCTTGAACTCGAAGGTGTAGACGAGCCCGCCGTTCGAGCCCTTCCCCGCGACCTCCTCGGGACGGTCCACGGCTGACGGCACGTCGAACGTCGGGTCGGGGAAGTCGAAGTAGGCCGGGTCGCCGTTGGGCAGGTCGCTGACCTGGCCCACGTCGTCGTTCCGGCCGTCGATCGGCACCCCGTCGGGCTTCTCGAGGTTGTAGTAGGTGCCCATCGCCGACTTGTTGTAGTCCCAGGACGTGTAGAGGCCGTCCGGAGGGATGGGGTGCACCCGCACCCGGTAGCGGTAGGTGTCGGCGTCGCGGTAGTAGGTCTCGGTCTTCGTCACGTTGGTGCCGGAGTCGGCGCCCCAGACCTCGCGGATCGCGCGGACGGGTCCCTGCCGCCAGCCGAGCAGCGTCCCGTTGGCCTCCCAGTTGACCTGCTCGTCCTCGAAGCCGACGAGCGACACCGACGAGTCGGGGCTCTGCTGGAAGGCACGGCCCTTCCAGCGGTCGACGAGGTCGGGGCCGTAGCCCTTGCCCGTCGGCTTGGCGACCTGGAAGCCGCGCACCATCCAGCGGCCGGTCGCGGTCAGCCGGTACGACGGCGCGCTGACCGTCATCCCGTCGCGCGGGAGCGGTCCTTGCCGACCCGCTTCGCGCCGTCCGGGTCGCAGACGCTGCCCGGGAGGTTCGGGCCGTAGCCGGTGTTGCTCGAGCCGAGCTTCTGGGTGCTGCCGTCGGTGAACGACCCGCGGTCGATGAACTGGTCAGCGTCGAGGTCCCGCTTCATCTGCACCGGGCCGGTGCTGGCGGTGAACGACGAGCCCCGGGCGGACCGGAACAGGTAGGTCCAGCGCACGTTGCTCGGGTCCAGCGGGTCCACGATCGCGACGGCCTGCCCGTCGGAGGCACCCTTCGGCGCAGCGGTCCCCGGCGGTGCCTGCGACCCGGAGTCCCTTGCCTGCAAGGCGATCTCGTCGTCGTCGTCCAGCCCGGCGACCGGGTCGGCCATCGCGTGGGTGTAGTCGGCGAACGTCTCCTGCGGGCCGGGGGTCACGAAGCCCGCTGCCTTCGCCTCGGCCGCACTCACGGCATAGCGCGCGGAGCACTCGCCGAACATCTTCTTCCAGGCCTCCTCGCCCGTGGAGTGCCTCGTCGGACCCCAGGCGTAGGTGAGCTCCTGGTCGGTGCCGCTGTAGAAGCCGAAGTCGCTGCGGGCGTTCGCGAGGAAGTAGGGGAAGCGCTCGTCGACCTGGACCGGCACCTCTCGCCACGCCGTACCCGTCCACGAGTAGGCCGCGATCTGGTCGACCGGCACGCCCTGCTTCACGACCGGCAGGATCGTGCCGTTGTGCGCGGTGCGGACCGCGAACCCGCCGGGGAGCCGGGAGCTGTAGTCGGCAGTCACGCCGCTGGGGTAGGGCTGCGCCACGCCGGCGGCGGCCGGGGCGCTCCAGCTCGGGATGGCGCTGCCGGTGAGGACGACGGGCGACGCGTCACGGACGACGGGGAGCGCCGGCGCCTTCCGCACCGGGTGGGCGGCAGCGGGCTGCAGGGCACCGGCCGCGAGGCAGGCAGCAGCAGCACCGATCAGAACAGGACGTGAGCGCACCGGGGGGACTCCTCTTCGTTGCTGGGCTGTTTCGACGTACCGCCGTCATGTCCTGCCGTCGCGAAGGTGGGACCATCCGGACATGCGCACCCAGATCGCCGCACTTGCGGCAGGCGCCCTCGCCGCGACTGCCCTGTCCCTCCCCGCCCAGGCCGCCCCCGCGAAGGTCCGCTTCCGGGCGCCTGTCTACGTCGACAGCACCCTCGCCGGCAGCGAGGGCTTCGTCCTCTACTCCCCTGTCTCGAAGAAGCTCGTCTACGCGACCCACGAGGGCACGACGCTCCTCTACCGCGGGGGCGTCACCGGAGGCCCGGTGGGCACGGGCGGGTTCGTCGGCAACTACCGCAACCAGGTCAACATGTGGACCTCGGGCGACACCGGCAGGACCTGGGACCGGTTGGACTTCCACGGCACGGGCTTCTTCACCGACCCGGCGGTCAACACCGGCTTCTCCGACCCCGACCTCACGACCGACAGCGCGGGCACGGTCTACGGCTCCGGCATCAGCCTCGTGAACGACGCGCTCTTCAGCAGCCGTGACGGCGGCGTCACCTGGCCCACGGGCACCGTCCAGTGCCACGAGGGCGACCGGCCGTGGCTCGCCGGTGGACGTCCCGGCGAGGTCTTCCTCAGCACCGACAGCTCCACCGAGGGCCACATCATCGTGCGCAGCACGGACTACGGCGCGACCTGCTCCTCGACCAGCTCCAAGGCCGAGGGCGACGGGTTCTACGGCTACGGCAAGATCTTCCTCGACCCGAAGAACGGCAGCCTCTACCAGCCGGCGCAGATCGGGAAGGGGCTCGGTGTCATCGAGCTGCCCCACGCGCAGGCTGCCTTCGACAGCGGCAACCCACCGCCGTTCACGCCGCACCTCGCCGTGCGGCAGACCACGTTCAACACCTTCTGGACAGCGGTCATGGCGATCGACAGCGCCGGCACGATCTACCTGGTCTGGACGACCGACGACCGCGACCCCAAGGCAACGAGCGGCTGCAACGGCGCTGCCTCACCCGTCGCCAACTCCGTCATGCTCGTGACGTCGACCAACGGCGGCCGCGCCTGGTCCGCACCGCGCGTCGTGGCGCACCCCGGGACGACCGTCGCCTGGCCCTGGGTCATCGCCGGTGACAAGGGCGAGGCCGATGTGGCGTGGTACCAGTACGACCGGGTCGCCGACCTCGACTGCGCGCCGGACGCGGCCGCGCTCCGCGTGAAGAACGCGCGGATCTCCGGCCTCACGACCGGCCGGGTCACCCAGCAGGACAGTGACGTGCTCGGGCGCCCGATGCACTACGGCCAGCTCTGCATCAGCGGCACCGCGTGCGTCGCGACCGGCAAGGACCGCCGGCTCGGGGAGTTCTTCACGCTGGCCCCGGATGCCCGTGGATGCGTGATGGTCGCCACCGGCGACACCACCCGCACCGACCCGCTCACCGGCGGCCCTCTCCCGACGGCCCGGCCGCTGTTCACGGTGCAGACGGCCGGCCGGTCGCTGACCGGCAAGGACTGCTCGGTGACAGCCGCGTCGGTGAAGGCCCCGGTCGCCGTTCCTCCGCTCCCCGGGCCCGTGACCCTGCCGCCGCCGGGCAACGGGAGCCTCGCGGCCACCGGCCTGCCGTGGGCGCTGCCCGCACTCGGCCTGCTGCTCCTGGCGGTCGGCGCGCGACGACGCAGGGCTGGCATGCTGCACGGGTGACGGCCCCCAGTGACACCCGGCCCACGACTGCCGCCGGCTGGGAGCTGAACCGGCCCCCCGGCTGGCCCGAGCCTCCTGCCGGATGGGCACCACCGTCGGGCTGGTCGCCCGACCCGGCCTGGCCGAAGCCGCCCCGCGGCTGGCGGCTCTGGACCGCCGGGACGGCGCACCCCGACGAGCAGCCGCACGCTGCTCCGTCGACGAACCTCACCTGGGCCGAGCCCCTCGGTCCTCCCGCGACAGACCAGAAGCGGGCCCGCTGGGAGATCTGGGTCGTCCTGTCGATCTTCCCGCTGCCCGCACTGGTGACGGCTCTCGTGCTGCTCCTGCGATCCGTGCTCGAGGGCACGACGCCGGACCAGATCAACGACGTGCTGCCGGAGCACCCGTTCCTGTCGAGCACCCTCGGGGGCCTGCTCTACGCCACCAGTGGGACGTCGTTCCTTCTGGTGCTCCTGCTGCTGTCGACGAGCGGCATCTCACTGTCCCGGATCGGCCTGACGCGTTCCGGCCTGGGCCGGGACCTCGGCTTCGGGGCGCTGCTCGTCCTCGCCGGTTACGGCATCACCTTCGCCACATCGATCGCGGTCCTCGCGGCGTTCGGGGAGGACGGCGCACCGGGCACCGTGAAGACGGACAACCAGCACTTCGCGGCGGTGTTCCTCATCCAGGGCCTGATCGTGTCGCTGGTCACCGCGCTCGTCGAGGAGTCGACGATGAGCGCGTACCTCCTGACCCGGCTGCAGCAGCTCGGCTGGACGCCGCGACGCGCCCTGTGGGTGAGCATGGCGGTGCGGACGAGCTACCACGCGTACTACGGGATCGGGCTGCTGTTCACGGTCCCGGTGGGGTACCTGCTCACACGGTCCTTTCAACGGCACCGTCGGCTCGTGCGGGTCGTGCTCGCGCACGCCCTCTACGACGCCGGGCTGTTCACCCTCGCGATCCTGGCGACCTAGCGCGCCTGGCTGCGGACGGCCGACGCGTCCTCCGCGGCAGCCATCCGCTGCCCCAGCGCCTGCAGCCCGCTGAGCAGCTCGCGCCGCTCGCGCGGCGTGCAGGTCTCGAGGGCTTCACGCAGCCCCTCGCGGCGGAGGTCGCGCACCTGGCGCACGACCCGGCGGCCACCGCCAGTGAGCTGGAGGAACACCTCGCGGCGGTCGGTGGAGCCGGGCTCCCGGGAGATCAGGTCGGCCGCCACCAGCCGGTCGCACAGCCGCGTCGCGGACGACGGGATCGCCCCCAGCTCGTCGGCGAGGGTCGTCAGGTTCATCCGGCCGCGCTCGTGCAGCACCAGCAGGGCCTGCAGCTGCGACGTGGAGACGCGCTGGCCGGCCCGGGCACTCGCGCGGCCGGCCAGCAGCAGCACGGGACGCAGGGCCTCGTCCACTGCGGCGACGAAGTCGTCGGGCTCGGGTCCGAGGTGTCGGGTGGCAGGCATCAGGGCACGAGTGTCTCAGGTACTAGCGGGTATGGGCCAGACCCAGATGATCTTGGAACGGAATGGTGCCCGGTGAACCCCGACGTCGCACGCCTGCTGGAGTCCGCTCCCGGTCACCGACTCGCCTCCGACCTGGTCATCGAGCTGAGCAAGGACCTCGGCGTCCCGGTCGAGCTCTGGCTGGCGGACTACCGGCAGAACCGGCTCCTGGGCCTCGTGGGCGGCGAGGACGTCGCTGTCGACGACTCCTGGCTCGGGCGCTGCTTCGCCGGTCAGGTCGCCGTCAAGGACGACGGGCGGACAGCCGTGCCCGTCAGCACCCGCGGCAACCGGGTGGGAGTGCTCAGCGTCGAGACGGCGGAGGCGGACCCGGAGCAGCTGCTGATGACCTGCGCCCTGCTCGCCCAGGCGATCGCCGCCATCGGGTCGGCTGCCCCCGTGTACGAGAGCACCAAGCGGCGCCAGCCCTTGACCGTGGCAGCCGAGCTGCAGTGGGCACTGCTCCCCGGCCAGTCCTACGCCGACGACGACATCTCGGTCGCGGCGCTGCTCGAGCCCGCCTACTCCATCGCCGGCGACTGCTATGACTGGGCTCGCGACGACGACGGCGTCTCGGTCGCCGTGCTCGACGGCACCGGCCGCGGCGTGCCGGCCGCGCTGGCGACGACGCTCGCGCTCGGCGCGCTGCGCAACGCCCGCTTCACCTCGGCGTCGCTCGCCGACCAGGCGGCGCTCGCCGACCAGGCCGTCTACGCGCACCACGGCGGTGAGACCTTCGCCAGCGCCCTGCTCATGCGGTTCGACACGACGACGGGCCGGGTCCGGGTCGTCGACGCCGGCTCGCCCCACCTGTTCCGGCTGCGCGAGGGGCGTGCCGAGCAGGTCGAGCTCGAGGCGCAGCTGCCGCTCGGGATGTTCGAGGAGACGCAGTACGTCGAGCAGGACGTCGATGTCCGGCCGGGCGACCGGCTGCTCATCGTCAGCGACGGCGTGCACGGGACCCTCGGCGAGGGAGCCGCCGCGATGAACCAGGCGCTCCGGGAGACCAGGCTCATCTCCCCGGCCGAGGTGTGCCGGAGCGTCCTGCGGCAGCTCCGGCAGACCTGGTCGGAGGACGGACCCAGCGACGACGCCGTCGTCGTCTGCCTCGACTGGCACCCGCACCTGGGTGTCCTCAGCGGCTGAGTGTCATCGGCACCTGACGGGGAACCGGCCGGGTATGCCACAGCAAGCCTGGAGCAAGAAGCGAGAGCGTCAGTACGAGCACATCAAGGAGGGCCTGGAGGACCGCGGCCGCTCCGAGGACGTCGCTGAGGAGATCGCGGCTCGCACCGTCAACAAGGAGCGGGCGCGTGCCGGCGAGGCGAAGCAGGCGTCGAAGACGTCGACCGACGACATCAGCAGCGGCCGGCGCGGTGGCCTTCGCTCGCACCGCGGGCCGGGCGGGCGGACCAAGGCGCAGCTCTACGCCGAGGCGCGCAACAAGAACATCAAGGGCCGCTCGACCATGACGAAGGCCGAGCTCCAGCGCGCCGTCGACCGCTGATCAGGTCGGGCCGGGCCAGGTGCCAGTGGCCTTCTCGAAGCCCTTCGCACCCGCCCGGTCGACGAGCGCCCGCGTGCCTTTCATCACGGCGCCCTGCAGTGCCGCAGCCGCCGCGACCTCGCCCCAGCCGGCGCTCCGCTGCTTGGCCTCCGGGACCTCGCCGTCCTTGGCCAGCCGGGACCACAGCCGCGTGAACAGCGCGTTGGCCAGGAGCCCGGCGAGGATCCCGCCGATCAGGCCGACCGGCTTGTAGAGCAGCTTCACGAGCGCACCTTCCGCACCACCACGAGGGCCACCAGGGCGGCCGCACCGGCGGCCAGCGGGATCCGCAGCTCGACGAGCTTGGCCTGGAGCTTGGTCTTCACGTCGAGCTTCTGCGCGAGCGCGTCGACGGATGCGGCCAGGTCAGCTCGGTGCTGCTCGATGTCGGAGCGGATCGCCGTCACCGACTCGGGGGTTGCCGACTCGGCGGTCACGGCTTCAGCGCCGCGAGGTCGAGCTTGACGTTCTCGAGAGCCTCGGTCGGCACCGGCGGCACCGCCGCGGTGATCTCCTTCTTCCCGACGAGGGCGGCTGCAGCAGCGAGCACGAGCAGCACGCCCGACACGATGAGCGCCGCGGCCCAGCCGGGTACGACGACAGCGAGGCCCAGGACGGCCGCAGCAACCAGCGTGCCCAGGGCGAAGACGGCGAACAGGGCACCGCCGCCGAGCAGCCCCGCGCCGATCCCGGCGTACTTGCCCTTGCGGCTCATCTCGAGCTGCGCAAGCCGGAGCTCGTCACGCACCAGCGTGCTGGTCTCCTCGGTGATGCGAGCGACGAGCTCGCCGATCGAGGCGTCTTCCGTTGCCGTGCGGGTCATGTGGCCTCCCAGAAGGTGTCGCCCCCGACGTACCCGCCGACTCTCGCGCCAATCGTCGGGGCCGCACCGCTAACGGGCCTGGAGCACCCGGCGCAGCGCGTCAAGACCGGCGAGCAGCGGCCTCAACTGGAACTCCTCGAGGCCCCAGCCGCCGAGGTCACGACGGACGTCGTCGAGCCAGGCCAGCTGTTCCGCGAGAGGGACGCTCGGGACGTCGATGTCGAGCTCCGCGAGGAACGCAGAGGCCAGCTCCTCGTCCGACACCGGACGAGCGTGCCATGCCCACGGCGCGTGCCGGGTTGCGGTTCAGTTGCCGTTCAGGATCAGCTGGTCGCCGGCGGCTCGGGCGCCGGCGCCGCGTTGCCGTGGCCTCCGAAACCGCCGCGACCGCCGGGCCGGGCGGTGTCCTCGCCGGTCACCGTGAACGCCTTGTCGAGCTCCACCCGGACCTTCGAGCCGTCCTTCTTGGTGATGAAGGCGTCGTACCCGCTCCCGTCACGGTCCTGCGTGGCGAGCTCCACGGTCGCGCCGGGGTACTGCTTCTCGATCGCAGCCGTCACCTTGGCGAGGGCGTCGCCCGTGACCTGGTCGGGGCGCTGCCCGCCCGGCCCGCCGGGACGCCGCGTGTCCTCGCCGGTGACGGCGAACGCCTTGTTGAGCTCGATGCGGGCGTGCGCTCCGTCCTTCTTCGTGATGAGCGCGTCGTAGCCGTCGTCCTCGGCGTACGCGCCGTCGACGGTCGCGCCCGGGTACGTGCTCTCGATGGCGGCCTTCACCTTCGCCAGGTCAGCGCTGCTCAGCGGTGCGCCCTGCGGACCGCGCGGGCCGCGGGTGGCCTCCTCACCCGTGATCGCGAACGCCTTGTCGAGGCGCACGTGGACCCTCGACCCGTCCTTCTTCGTGACGGCTGCCTCGTACCCGTCGCCCTCGGCGCGGGCCGCGTCGACGGTCGCGCCGGGGTACTGCTTCTCGATCGCAGCCTTCACCTTGGCGAGCGCGTCTCCGGTCAGCGGCGTGCCCCGCCCCGGGCCTCCGTGGCCACCCGGGCCGCCCGGGCCGCCCGGGCCGCGGTCGCCGTAGCCGTACCCGTAGGACGGCGCCTTGCCCTCGGCGTTCGCGGCGACCGAGCTGGCGAGCACCCCACCCGCGACGACACCCCCGGCGACCAGGGCGATCATGGCTCCGACACGTCGGGAGTTGGTGGGCACGGGTGCTCCTCGCTGAGCAGGTGTGGGCGGCAGGGGCGGTAGGTCTGAGCGGACTGCCACCAGCCTGCACGACCAACCTTGGGTGAACCTGGCAGGAACCTGTGTCTTTCGGCCCCGACAAGGGCCGTACCCGGACATCCCTCTCCCGACTGCCGCATCGTCAGGGGATCGCCCGCACCCTGCGGCGGGCAGAGCACTGAGGTTGCGCATCGATGCGACCTCGGCGGCGTCCTGACACCGGCGAACCCGGATCGTCGCCGTGCCACCGCTTCGCCGCTGATGCCTCCCAGCGACCTCGCAGGGGACGTCCAGCGGGCCACGAGGCCGCAGCGGAACCGTCGGAGTCATGAGGAACACCACGACCGGTTCGGTCTTTCAGCGTGAGTACGACGCCGTGCGCGTCACGGACGTCCGGGCGACGGACGGGGCGGTGCTGCTCCGGGTCACCTGGGCCAGCGCCTACCTGTTCGTGCTCGACGACGACGGAGTCCCCGCCTCGATCCTGCGCGAGGGTCCCGGTGGGTTCGAGTGGCAGCTGCCGCTGCCCGACGTGGACGACGAGCAGCGCGAGCTGCTCGAGGCGATGGCCGGGGAGGGCTCGCTCACCGAGACCGGCACCCTCGGCCGCGAGTGCGAGCGGCTGCTGTCACGGTCGCCGCAGACCGCCAACGGCGTCCGGATCGAGTCCTGCTGACGGCTCAGTCCAGCAGCTCGACGAGGGTCGCCACGCCGTACCCCGTCCGGCCGTGCGGCCCGGAGCCGTAGGGCTTGCCCGGGTTGTCGGCGGGGCCGGCGATGTCGAGGTGCGGGTAGGGCGTGCCGTCCGGGGCGAACCGGCCCAGGAACGCCGGCTCACCGCGCGTCCCAGCAGTCCCGCCCTGGGGCGAGCCGGTCGCCCCGCCGGCGCCGGGCACCGACCCGTCCGTACCCGTGGCGGGTGCCGAGCTCCCCCCGTCGCCCGTCACCGACTGGGACTGCTGCGCGATCGGCACGGTCGTGCCGCACGCCACCGTCAGCAGCAGCGCGACCAGGGCTGTCCGCCTCACGGCAGGACCCGCCACACAGTCAAGGAAGCACTTCCGATCAATGAATCGGACAGCCTGCCCTGATCCCCTACCGTGCGCTTCTCGCCCGCCCCGACCTCCCCCTCCGGACAGGAAGCGCTGACGGGCGGGGTCATCTTTCGTGAAGCGCCCGCGCGGGCGCGCCAGCCCCTGGTACGACGTGGGCAGGGCCGCAAGACCCGTCATCGAGAGGAAGGCAGCCATGAGCGCGCACGAGTGGAGCGTCATCGCGGAGTTCGACGCCGGTTACGTCCTCGGGCAGTGCCGGACGTGCGGCATGCAAGACCTGTTGGACGTCGGCGCGCTGCTGCCTGCCCCTCGCCGTGCCGCGACGCCGTCGACCGAGGCGACGCCTGCGGACGCAGCACTCGCGCTCTCCTGACGCGGCCCCGCCGGACCCTGGGCTCATGCGGGCCAGGGACGGGACGGACGGCAACGCCGCGTTCGCGCTAGCGGGCTTCGGTCTGGTTGCCGACACCCCGCATGGATCGCGGTGCCTCGGCACCTGACGTGATGCCGTGCGGACGTCCGGAGACAGACGATCGCAACAGGTGGCGGACCCCGGAGAAGCCTCAGGTCAAGTGTCCTGCCTGCTCAAAGCTCGTGACGGTCACGAACGGCGGCTGGGTCAGGTAGAGCGGCCTCGGCACTGGCGGTGCTGGTACTCAGACACGGTCGTTGTGGTCCTCCGCCGGCGCGTCCCGAGCCACGGCATGCATGCGTCTTCGTCCGCGAGAGCTCGAGCTGTTTCCGCCATGGTTGAGAAGCGGACCGAGGGGCGTCGTTCGGGAGCACTGGGATCCGAGCGCGCCGTGTACTCGTCAAGACGGGCGACTGGACCCAGCGCGAAGATCTCGCGCCTGCTGACCACGAGCCAGAGAGCCCCTGCCTACAGCAACTAGGCAGGGCTCTGTCGTTTCCGCACCGACCTTCCGTCAGATTCCGCATGACTCTTTGTGACTACCCGCGGTCGGCATGTGGGGGGATCTCTGACCAAATGTCCGTCGTGGGCTTGTAACGGGGGTTACGCCCCGCGATGGTTCAGTCCATAGGCCCGCGGTCGTCGGGCCCCCTTGTGAAGTGAGTTGCAACCCATGCGCCGGATGCTCAGCTACGTCGTCACCGCCGCGGTCGCCGCGGGGATCGGCCTGCCGGCCCTCAACGCCAGTGCGGCAAGTGCCGTTTCGCCCATCGCGCAGTCCGTGCCGGCGTCGATGATCGTTTCGGCGAACGGGCTGGAGTGGGTCTGGGCCAGCCCGTGCGCGGAGGGCGGCTGCAGCAGCGGCCTGCTGGTCGGCAAGGACGGCTTCGGTTATGCCACCGCCGCGCAGTGGGCGCTCAAGCCGCCGGTAAGCGCGTTCCGGAACCCCGACAAGTGCGCCTCCGCGTGGTTCGATTCTCAACGGTCGAATTGCGACTGGGATGACCCCGGCTTCCTTTCCAACGGCGTGGCCGGCTACGGCTCGGCCGCGCAGGGCGGTCGGCCGGCGGGACTTGACGGGACCGCGACGATGCACCCGTCTGGCGACACGTGGCTTGTCCGTGGTGCGGCGCAGTCGGCTCAGACAATCACGTTCGGGGCATTGACGGGCGCGACGTTCGGTGATGCGACCCGGACATTGGAGGCGACCGCGACCTCCGGTCTGCCCGTCTCTTACAGCGTCCCGGGCGGGGCGCCGTGCACAGTCGCCGGAAGCACGTTGACGATCACCGGCGCGGGTTCGTGTGCCGTCACCGCCGCCCAGGCCGGGAACGCCTCATACAGCGCCGCGACCGCCGTCACCCAGACACTCACGATCGCGAAGGCGACCCAGACCATCCCTGCGCCGGCCGTCGGGCCGTTGGCGTTCCTACACGCCCCCGTCACGCTCCCCGCCACGTCCTCCGCCGCGCTGCCCGTCACCTACATCGTCACCAGCGGCCCGTGCACCGTGTCGGGCAGCACCCTGACCCTCACCGGCGGTGGCCTGTGCCAGCTCAGCGCCAGCCAGGCCGGTAACAGCAACTACCTCCCGGTCAGCAGCACCCCGCAGCTCACCATCAACCCGGCCCTGACCGCCCTTACCGTGACTCCCGTGTCGACCAGCGACCTGCTCTCTCAGGCCATCCTGTCCGGCACCGCCCGGCTCAGTGCACGGCTGCTGCCGGCCGCCGCCGGACTGCCCCTGGTGTTCGCTGACCGCGGCCAGGCCGTCTGCACCGGCATCACCGACAACACCGGCCTGGCGTCCTGCGCCATCCCGACGACGCAGCTGCTCACGGCAGCAGACCCGAACGCGGTGTTCACCGCCTCGTTCGCCGGCACCATCAACTACGCACCCACGCACAGCCCAGCGAGCGCAAGTAGCTTCCTGCCCGTCCCGTCAGGGACTGTCGTGGTCACCGACCCGGTCACGCCGATCATCGTGAAGCTGCCCATCCAGCCTGCCCCACCCGCCGCAGCCCCGGCGCTCCCCGTCACCGGCATCAACCTCCAGAACATCCAGAACAGCCTGGACGCCTTCATCGCAAGCCTGACCAACCCCCACCTGTAGTTCCAACAGCTCGACACGCCCCCACCCCAGCCAGGGTGGGGGCGTTTGTGCTGTCACCACAAAGGCCCCCCGCGGCCCGGATCTCACGTACACGTTCTCGACGACCCGCCGTTCGTTGCTCACGCCAGTCCGCGATTCCCGGCCGCGGCCTCGACCGTGAACCGGCGGGTCTCGCCCAAGGGGACGTCGAGCAGGCCAGGGATCAAGCGGCCGCCGGTACGAGTAGGGCCGACGCGATCAGCGCTCTCGTTACGCCCAC
>JAODNF010000060.1 GCA_025464915.1 Frankiales bacterium
CTGCGGATCACCGAGGACGGCTACACGGCCGAGGACATCACGGCGGACTCCGAGTGGGGCCACCGCTGGGGCGGCGGCAAGTGAGCGTGACGGGCGACCACGTCGTCGAAGCCGGCGAGATGCGGCGGGTGCTGGGGCACTTCGCCACCGGCGTCACCGTCATCACCGGCACGGACGGTGACACCCCAGTGGGCTTCGTCTGCCAGTCCTTCACGTCGGTCTCGCTGGAGCCGCCGCTCGTGCTGTTCTGCCCGGCTCACACCTCGACGAGCTGGCCGCGCATCCGCACCGGTGGCGTGTTCAGCGTCAACGTCCTGGCCGCCGACCAGACCGAGCTGTGCAAGCGCTTCGCGACCAGCGGGGGCGACAAGTTCGCCGACCTGGCATGGACGCCGACGCAGTGGGGTCCCTCGCTGGACGGGGTGCTCGCCACGGTGCACTGCGACGTCGAGCAGGTGCACGTCGCCGGCGACCACGACGTCGTCATCGGGCACGTCCGCAAGCTGGTGACGCACGGGGACTCCGGTCCGCTGCTGTTCTTCAAGGGTCAGTTCGGGCTCTCATGGGACTGAGCGCGCAGGAGAGAGAAGAGGCGGCCGAGCTGCTGCGGGTCGCAGAGGAGACGCGCGTCGCGATCCCCCCGCTGGTGCAGGCGTTCCCGCACATGGACGTCACCGACACCTACGAGATCCAGCTGCTCAACATCCGCCGCCGCCTGGCTGCCGGGGCGACCGTCTACGGCCACAAGGTCGGGCTGTCGTCCAAGGCGATGCAGGAGATGATGGGCGTCGACGAGCCCGACTACGGGCACCTGCTGTCCGACATGGTCTACAGCGAGGACGCGCCGATCCCGACGCACTCGTTGCTCATCCCGCGCGTGGAGGTCGAGGTGGGTTTCGTCCTCGGAGACGACCTCCCCGGCGAAGGCTGCACCGTCGCGGACGTGCTGCGGTGCACCGACTTCATCGCGCCCGCCATCGAGCTGATCGACAGTCGCATCGCGGACTGGAAGATCGGCCTCATGGACACCATCGCCGACAACGCGTCGTCGTGCGGGGTCATCCTCGGCACGGAGCGGGTCAAGCCCGACGAGCTCGACGTCACGGCCATCGAGGCCACCCTCGACATCAACGGCGCCAGAGTCGCCGAGGGCCGCAGCGACGCGGTCCTCGGCGACCCGACCATCGCCGTCGCGTGGCTGGCCAACAAGGTCGCCTCGTTCGGCGTCCGGCTGGAGGCAGGCCATGTCGTGCTGCCCGGTTCGTGCACCCGTGCCTACGACGTCAAGCCCGGCGACGATGTCGTCGCCACCTTCAGCGGACTCGGGTCCGTCCACCTCACCTTCGCCTGAGGAGATCCATGCCCAAGCTCAGCGCCGCCATCGTCGGGTCCGGCAACATCGGCACCGACCTGCTCTACAAGCTGCAGCGCAGCGACCTCATCGAGCCGCGCTGGATGATCGGCGTCGACCCCGACAGCGAGGGGCTCAAGCGCGCCAAGGACCTCGGGCTCGAGGCGTCCCATGAGGGCGTCGACTGGCTGCTCGCGCAGCCGGAGAAGCCCGACCTGCTCTTCGAGGCGACCAGCGCCTACGTCTACCGCGACAACGCGCCGCGCTACCGCGAGGCCGGCATCAAGGCCATCGACCTGACGCCCGCGGCCATCGGCCCCTACGTCGTCCCGGCCGCCAACATGGACCTCAACCTCGAGGCCGACGACATCAACCTGGTGACGTGCGGCGGCCAGGCCACCATCCCGATCGTGCACGCCATCTCCTCGGTCGTCTCCGTTCCCTACGCCGAGATTGTCGCCTCCGTCTCCTCGGCGAGCGCCGGTCCCGGGACGCGCAACAACATCGACGAGTTCACCCGCACGACCGCTCGCGGCATCGAGGCCGTCGGCGGCGCGGAGCGCGGCAAGGCGATCATCATCCTCAACCCGGCCGATCCGCCGCCGCTGATGAGGAACACCGTCTTCTGCTCGATCCCGGAGGACGCCGACACCGACCTCATCGCCACCGCGATCCTCAAGCGCGTCGACGAGGTGGCGCAGTACGTCCCGGGCTACCGCATCAAGAGCGAGCCGCAGTTCGACGGCCCGTCCGACGTCAACGGCGGTCAGGCCCGCGTCGCCGTGTTCCTCGAGGTCGAGGGCGCCGGCGACTTCTTCCCGCCGTACGCCGGCAACCTCGACATCATGACCGCCGCCGCGACCCGCGTCGGCGAGGCCATCGCTTTCGCCCGAGTGGGCGAGGGGCGTAACACAGCCCGACTGGGGGTCTGAGACATGTCTGTTCCCAACACGGTCGGCCGGAAGTTCAGCGAAGCCCTCGACCTGCGCATCACCGACTCCTCGCTGCGCGACGGCTCGCACGCCAAGCGCCACCAGTTCTCCCTCGACCACGTGAGCTCGATCGTCGCCGCCCTGGACGAGGCCGGCGTCCCCGTCATCGAGGTCACCCACGGCGACGGCCTCGGTGGCTCCTCCTTCAACTACGGCTTCTCCCTGACGCCCGAGCTCGACATGATCCGGACGGCGGTCAAGACGGCGAAGAACGCGCGCATCGCCTTCCTGATGCTGCCCGGGCTCGGCACCAAGGACGACATCCGCGCAGCGCAGGACGCCGGCGGCCAGATCTGCCGCATCGCCACGCACTGCACCGAGGCGGACGTCTCCCGCCAGCACTTCGGGCTGGCCCGCGAGCTCGGTCTCGAGACCGTCGGCTTCCTCATGATGAGCCACACGATCAGCCCGGAGGAGCTGGCCAAGCAGGCCCGGATCATGGCTGACGCCGGCTGCCAGTGCGTCTACGTGGTCGACTCCGCCGGGGCGCTCATCATGGAGCAGACCTATGACCGCGTCGCCGCTCTCGTCGCCGAGCTCGGTGACGACGCGCAGGTCGGCTTCCACGGCCACGAGAACCTCGGCCTCGGTGTCGCGAACTCGCTGTTCGCCGCGCGCGCCGGCGCGCAGCAGATCGACGGCTCGACCCGCCGCTTCGGCGCCGGTGCCGGCAACACCCCGGTCGAGGGGTTCGTCGCGGTCATCGACAAGCTCGGCGTCAAGACCGGCATCGACGTGAAGAAGATCATCCACGCCGCTGAGCACGTCGTCCGCCCGGCCATGGACGGCGAGTGCCTGCTCGACGAGCTGTCGCTCACGATGGGCTACGCCGGCGTCTACTCCTCCTTCCTTAAGCACGCGGACCGCCTCTCCAAGCGGTACGACGTCAGCGGCGCCGAGATGCTCATCCGCTGCGGTGAGCGCAAGCTCGTCGGCGGGCAGGAGGACCAGCTGATGGCCATCGCCCTCGAGCTCGTCGAGGAGAAGGCCAACGCATGACGTCCACTGCTGACGGCACGCGCAAGGTCGTCCAGGTGGGCGGGCACGACGTCGCCTACCACGACGTCGGCGACGGCGTTCCCGTCGTCTTCCTGCACGGCAGCGGCCCCGGCGTCACCGGCTGGGCCAACTTCGGCAACAACGTCGACCACCTGCCGGGCATCCGCTCGATCGTGGTCGACCAGCCCGGCTTCGGGGCCTCCGGCCGGGACGAGGTGTACGAGGACAACTACCTCAACATCTCGGCGAACGCGGTCGTCGGGCTGATGGACGCCCTGGGTCTCGAGCAGGCCGGCATCGTCGGCAACTCGATGGGCGGCGACGTGGCGGTCACCGTGACCCTCGACCACCCTGAGCGCATTAGCCGGATGCTGCTCAACGGACCGGGTGGCACTGGCGTACCCGTCCTGGGCCCGTCGCCGTCCGAGGGCATCGCGCGGCTGATGGACTTCTACCTAGACCCGACCCGCGAGCGGATCGTCGCCTGGCTCAAGACCATGGTCTTCGACCAGCGGATCCTCACCGAGGAGCTCATCGAGTCCCGCTTCGCCGCCGCCACCTCACCCGGCGCGGTGAAGAACCTGCAGGACGCCTACGCGACGTTCTACAACCCCGCGCTGACCGGCGACGTCCCGCTGTGGGGCCGGGTGCACAACATCCGGCAGCCCACGATCATCTGCTGGGGCCGCGACGACCGCGTCGCCCCCGTCGAGGGCGGCCTGCTGCCGGCCCGCCGGATGCCCAAGTGCGACCTGCGCATCTACAGCCGCTGCGGCCACTGGGTGCAGGTCGAGCGCAAGAAGGACTTCGAGCGCGCCTGCGTCGAGCACTTCGTCGTCTGAGCGCGAATGGCTACAGCACTTCGATATCAGGCCCGATTTTCGAAGTGCTGTAGCCACTCACGGGTCAGGAGCCGAGGCGCTGGCGAGCCGTGGCCCTCGCCTCGGTCATGGCCACCGGCGTGCCGGCCTTCTGCAGACCGGTGAGCGGCATGTTCTGGTAGGCCGCCTCGTAGCCGCCTGCCGCGACCTTGAAGGTCTCGTGCCAGATGCCCGAGCCGCTGCGGTCGTCCGCGGCGAGCTGGTTCCAGACGCGCCACACCGGCGCGTGCCTGGCGTCCGGGTTCTTCGCGTACTCCTCGAGCGCCTCGAAGGACCGCCAGTACTGCACGAGGACGCCGCCGACGGCACCGAAGACCTGGTAGCCCAACAAGCCCTTCGAGGGGTCCTGCTCGAGCTCCGCGAGCAGCAGGATGGTCCTCCGGCGACCGGCTCAGAGCCAGTAGTCGCCGCCGATGCCCTGCACCAGGCGCTCGAGGGCGCCTTCGGGCCACGGGCTGGGCCTCGGGGTGCGGTCCACGGTGCGAGAGCGGCGGCGCTGGCCGGGTTCGGGGAACAGCGCGCGCGACGCCTTGCGGGCAGCGTCGAGCAGGTACGGCGACAGCCGCTCCAGGCTGACGGTGCGGGCCTGGCCCGACAGCTGGAGAGCCGCGGTCGCCCGGCCGATGCCGCGGACGGCGACGGCCAGCGAGACGGTTCCCTGCGCCAGCTCCTCGCGGTCATAGGCGACACCGTTGCGGCTGCGGGTGGTGGCCAGGTCCTGCCGGAGCACGTCGAGAGTCGTGATGGTGCGGGGCGTGCGCGCCGACAGCCGGTGCGGCCAGGTCGCGCGCAACTGCGCGTCGTCGTGCCAGGCAAGCATCGCCTTGCCGGCCGCGGTGGCGTGGGCGGGGACGCGCGCACCGACACGCGTCACGGGGTCGCTCGAGAGGCCGCCGCCGTGGCGCTCGACGAAGACGACGTCGCGCTTGTCGAGGACGGCGAGCGACGACACGGCACCGGTGCGCTCGTGCAGCTCCGACAGCAGCGGGCTCGTGATGATGCGGAGCTCGTGGTGCGCGACCGCGAGGCCACCGATCTCCAGCGCCCGCATGCCGAGGCCGTAGCTCTGGCCGCTGTGCTCGAGCCAGCGCAGCTCCACGAGCTGCTCGAGGATGCGGTGCGTGGTGCTGCGCGGGAGACCGGTCCGGTCGGTCAGCTCGGACAGGGTCAAGCGCGGGCTCGACGCGTCGAAGGCATCCATCACGAGCGTCATGCGCTCCACCATCGAGACGGGTGCCTCGGTCACGTCGTCAGAGTAGCAAGACGACCAAGCGCTTGCTTGGACGAGTCCCACCAGGGAGGATGGCCGAGTGATCGAGGACTACGACGTGGTGGTCGCCGGATCCGGCGGGGGAGGCCTCGTCGGAGCCCTGCGCGCCGCCGAGAACGGCCTGCGGGTGCTGGTCCTCGAGAAGGCCGACGTCTGCGGCGGGACCACGGCGCTGTCCGGCGCCGGCCTCTGGGCGCCCGCGAACCACCTGGTCCTCAACGCGGGCCAGGACGACGACCTGGACAAGGCGCAGGTCTACATGGACGCCACCGTGGGCGACCGCACGCCGCGCTCGATGCAGCAGGCCTACCTGCACGCGGCGCGGGACACCATCGCGTGGCTGGAGGGCAAGGACGTCCGGTTCTCCTTCATGACCGGCTACCCGGACTACCACCCGTCGGAGCCGGGTGCGCTGCTGACCGGCCGCGCGATCACCCCGAAGTCGATCCGCCGTCGTGAGCTCGTGCACCGGGTGCAGCCGAAGCTCCCGCTCGGCGACGGCGGCCCGCCGATCCCCGACGTGGGGCCGGACGGCCCCATCTGGGGCGGCCAGTCGCTCATCACCCAGCTGCTGACCGCCTGCGAGGGCGCCGGTGTGACCGTCTGGACCGGTTGCGCCTTCGAGGGCCTGCTGACCGATGGCGGTCGCGTCGTCGGCGTCCGCACGGCTGATGGACGTGAGATCGCCGCGCCCGCGGGGGTGCTGCTCGCCACCGGCGGGTTCGAGCACGACGTCGCGATGCGCGCCTCGTACCAGGACGAGGTGCTGCACCACGACGGCTGGACCCTCGGCGTCCCTGGGAACACCGGTGACGGGATTCAGGCGGGAATGGAGCTGGGTGCAGCGACCGACCTGCTCGAGGACTGCTGGTGGGCGCCCGGCCTGCTGCGCGGCGACGGGAAGCCGTCGTTCCTGCTGTTCGAGCGCGCGGCGCCGACCGGGATCATCGTCGACCAGCAGGGGAAGCGCTGGGTCAACGAGGGCACGCCCTACAACACCTTCGGCCACCTGATGCTGCAGGCGCGGGACCGAGGGGTCCCGTGCATCCCGAGCTGGTACGTCCTGGACAGCCGCGCCCTGGAGACGTACGGCTTCGGTGGCCTACGTCCAGGTGCCGACGTCCGGCCCTGGCTCGAGGACGGCACGCTGATCGCGGCGGACACGGTCGAGGACCTGGCCGAGAAGCTCGACGCCCCAGGCCTTCCCGAGCAGGTGAAGCGGTGGAACGGCTTCTGCGAGAAGGGGGTCGACGAGGAGCTCGACCGCGGCGCCGAGGGCTCCTACGAGCGGCAGCTGCTGTGGGTCTTCCAGCGCTACCCGGGCATCGCGGGACCGCACGAGTGGCCCAACCCGTCCAATGCCCCGCTGACCCAAGGCCCGTTCTACGCCGGCAAGGTGGTGCTGTCGGACCTCGGCACCAAGGGCGGCCTCGTGTGCGACGAGCACGGCCGCGTCACGCGTCCTGACGGCTCGGCGATCGACGGGCTCTACGCCTGCGGCAACGCGATGGCGTCGGTGTTCGGCCACAGCTACCCCGGTCCCGGCGCCTGCATCACCCCCGCGATGGCCTTCGGCTGGCTCGCCGCCGACGACATGAAGGCAGGTCAGTGAGAACCGTTCTGGTCACCGGAGGCACCCGCGGCCTCGGCCGCGGCATCGCCGAGGCGTTCACCGCCGCGGGCGACCGCGTGGTCGTCTGCGGGCGCAACGCCGGCGCCGGACCGGGCCGCTTCGTGGCGTGCGACGTCCGCGACCCGGACGCCGTCGACGCACTGGTCGCGGACATCATCGCCACCGAGGGCTCCCTCGACGTCGTCGTCAACAACGCGGGTGGTTCGCCGTCGGCCCTGGTAGCTGAGACGAGCCCGCGCTTCCACGAGAAGGTCATCGCGCTCAACCTCGTGGCCCCGCTGTTCGTCGCCCGCGCCGCGCGGAGGGTCATGACGAGCGGGGCGATCCTCAACATCGGCAGCGTCTCGGCCGTACGTCCCGCTCCCGGGACTGCTGCGTACGCGGCGGCGAAAGCGGGACTGACGACGCTGACGCGGGCGTTGGCACTGGAGTGGGCACCGGACGTGCGGGTCAACCAGATCACCGTCGGCCTGCTCGAGACGGAGACCGCTGACGTGACCTACGGCGAGGACCTCGGCGCGGTCGCTGCGACCGTGCCCATGGGCCGGCTCGCCCTGCCGAAGGACGTCGCAGCCGCGTGCCTCATGCTTGCCTCACCGGAGATGGCCTACATCACCGGTGCGGACCTGTTCGTCGACGGGGGCGGAGAGATCCCCGCCTTCCACACCGCTCTAGGGAGTGCTCATGCCTGAGGCCTACATCGTCGAGGCCGTCCGCACGCC
>JAODNF010000331.1 GCA_025464915.1 Frankiales bacterium
GCTCCGGAGCCCTGTGTCCACAGCCACCCCTTGACGTCAGACCCCTCCAAGAGGTCTACTGGAGGGGTCGTTCGAACAGATGTTCGACGCGATCCGACGGGACCTGAAGGCCCCGTCGGTGACGGTACCTCCGCCGTACGACAGGTGTCTCGACCCTCTCCTGCCGTACGGCGGTGGCCCGGCCTCGTTGGAGCGTGGGGAAGCGCTTCTGCGGGGTCGGGCCCCGTCGGCCGTCTTCCCCCGGCACTTCGCACCTGCCCGAGGAGGACCACCATGAGCCGCCGCTACACCGAGCCCGCCGACGTGCACACCCGCGCGGGGGCGTCCGGACCGGTGCCCGACCAGTTCCTCTGGAGGGGCCGGCTGTACGTCGTGCGCGAGGTGCTCGCCCGCTGGACCGAGTCCGGGTCCTGGTGGAAGGGCGGGTCGATGTCGGCCGTGGTCACCGGGGACGAGATCGCGAGCACGACGCTCACCGTCGACGACCGGTCCACCCAGTGGTGGCGGGTGGAGGCCGACTCCGGCCGGTTGGCGGCGCTGTCCGGCGGGCCGGGCGTCTACGACCTGTGCTTCACCGAGTCGTCCGTCAGCTGGTCGGTGAAGCGGGTGATGGACTGATGCGGACCGCCAGACGATCGGTGAGTGCGCTGCTGTCCCTGGCCCACCAGGGGCTCGAGGAAGCGGGAGAGACCCGGTCGCCGAGCAGCCGGTACGCCCTGGCGCACCTCGCCGCTCTCCGGGCGGCGGCTGCGGTGCTCTCCTGCCGCACCTCCTCGTCCGGACCCGAGTCCCGCACCCGCCCGACCAGCGCGTGGGTGCTGCTCGCCAAGGTCGCGCCGGAGCTCACCGAGTGGGCGCAGTTCTTCGCCGCGGGAGCGGAGAAGCGCGCGGCGGCCGAGGCCGGAATCGCCGGGGTCGTGACGCCGCGGGAGGCCGACGACCTGCTGCGCGACGCCGAGGCGTTCGTGTCCGTCGTCGAGACCACCCTGCTCGCGAGAGCCGGCTGAGATGGACCCGTTCGTCCACCTGCACGTCGCCAGCGGCTACTCGCTCAAGCACGGCGCGTCGCACCCGAAGCAGCTCGTGGAGCGGGCCGCCGAGCACGGGATGGACACCCTCGCGCTGACCGACCGCGACGGTGCCTACGGGATCGTGAAGTTCGCGCAGGCCTGCGAGCGGTACGGCATCCGGCCGCTCTTCGGCGTCGACCTCGCAGTAGCGCCGCTGCCCGTGGCAGAGCGTCCGCTCGGTAGCAGCGCCGGCGATGTCCAGGTGAGCGGACGCAAGAGCCCGGCGCGGGGTGGGGCGTTCCGGCTCGAGCTGCCGCGGGTCACCTTCCTCGCCCGCACGGGCAAGGGCTGGGCGCAGCTGTGCCGGCTCGTCAGCGCGACCCACCTGGCGGGGGAGCGCGGTGTGCCCGTGTCGAGCCTGGAGCTGGTGCGCGAGCACGTCACCGACGGCGTCGCCGTCCTGCTCGGGCCGCAGTCCGAGCTGGGGCAGGCTCTCGTGCGGCGCCGGCCCGACGAGGCGGAGCGGCACCTGCGGGCCTGGCGCGAGGCCCTCGACGGCGACGCGGTCGTCGTCGAGGTGGTCCACCACCGCGGCCCCGGTGACGCCGCGAGCGCGGCCCGCTTCCTCGGCTTCGCGCACGAGCAGCGGGCGGCGGCGGTGCTCTCCAACGTCGTCCGGTACGCCGACCGGACCGACGCCCCCGCCGCCGACGTGCTGGATGCCTCGAGAAGGCTGGTCGCCCTCGACGCCCGGCACGTCGACCGCGCGAACGCCGAGGCCGCGCTGCTGTCGGGCAAGGAGATGTCCGACGTGGCAAGCGAGGTCGCCCGCTACGCCGGCCTCACCGACGACGGTCGCGGGCTGCTGGCAAGCACCCGAAAGCAGGCTGACCGGTGCGCCGTCGACCCGCGCGCCGACCTCGGCATCGGCGAGGTGCACTTCCCCGAGCTGGAGGTCGCGGGGGAGGCGAACGCCCTGCTGCGCGAGCGGGTCGAGGCCGGTCTCGGGCGGCGCGGGATGGTGCTCGACGCGAAGGTCAGCACGAGGCTCGAGGACGAGCTCGCCGTCATCGAGCAGCTCGGCTTCCCGTCGTACTTCCTCACCGTCGCCGACGTCGTCGACCTCATCAAGGACGCGGGCGTCCGGTGCGCGGCCCGCGGCTCCGGTGCGGGGTCGCTGGTCAACTACCTGCTGGGCGTCAGCGACGTCGACCCGATGCGCTACGGCCTGCTGATGGAGCGGTTCCTCAGTCCCTTGAGAGCCGGGCTTCCGGACATCGACATCGACGTCGAGTCCGCACGCAGGACCGAGCTCTACGAGCGGATCCTCACCCGGTACGGCGGGGAGCGCTGCACCTGCGTCTCGATGATGGACACCTACCGCGCGCGGCACGGCATCCGCGACGTCGGCGCCGCCCTCGGCCTGCCGCCCGGCGACATCGACGCCCTCGCCAAGGCGTTCCCGCACATCCGCGCCAACCAGGTGCGGCAGGCGATGAAGGACCTGCCGGAGCTGCGGGCCAGCGGCCTCAACACCCCGCGGGTCGACCTGGTGCTGCAGCTCGTCGAGAAGCTCGACGGCCTGCCGCGGCACATCGCCCTGCACCCGTGCGGGGTGCTGCTGAGCGACCGCACGCTGCTCGACCGCACCCCCGTCGAGTCGAGCTGGCTGGGCTTCCCGATGAGCCAGTTCGACAAGGACGACGTCGAAGCGCTGGGGCTGCTGAAGCTCGACGTCCTCGGCATCCGGATGCAGTCGGCGATGGCGCACGCGATGGACGAGGTCGAGCGGGTCGACGGCGTCCGGCCCGACGTCGACAGCATCAGCCGCGAGGACCTGCGGACCTTCCACCTCGTGCAGTCGACCAAGACCCTCGGCTGCTTCCAGATCGAGTCGCCGGGGCAGCGCGAGCTCATCGGCAAGTTCGGCCCCGAGACCTTCGAGGACCTCATCACCGACATCAGCCTGTTCCGTCCCGGGCCGGTGAAGAGCGACATGATCCGGCCGTTCCTCGAGGCCCGGCAGGGCTGGAAGGAGGCGCTCTACATCCACGAGGACCTGCGCTACGCCCTCGAGCAGACGCACGGGGTCGTCGTCTTCCACGAGCAGGTCCTCATGATCGTGTCGACGATGACCGGCTGCTCGCTCGCCGAGGCCGACGAGGTCCGCCGCACCCTCGGGTCCGAGGAGGGCCAGGAGGAGGTGCGGGTCTGGTTCCGTCCCACCGCCCTCGCGAAGGGCTACGGCACGGAGGTCGTCGAGGAGGTCTGGGAGATCCTCAAGGCCTTCGGGTCCTTCGGGTTCTGCAAGGCACACGCCGCGGCCTTCGCGCTGCCGACCTACCAGTCGACCTGGCTCAAGGCGCACCACCCGGCGGCGTTCCTGTCGGGGGTGCTGACGCACGACCCCGGCATGTACCCGAAGCGGCTCATCCTCGACGACGCCCGGCAGTTCGGCATCGCGATCCTGAGCCTCGACGTCAACGCCAGCTCGGCGGCGTACACGGTCGAGAAGGTGGGCTTCCTCGACGAGCCGCCGCCCGCGATCCTCGGGGCGCCCCCACGATCGAGGGCGGACGACCTCACCCTTCCCGACGGCCGCGGGCACGGCATCCGGATCGGCCTCGCGGACCTCAAGGGCATCACCGAGGCGGAGATCGCCCGCATCGTCGCCGGCCGCCCCTACGCCAGCCTGTCCGACTTCTGGCACAGAGCCGCCGTCTCGAGGCCGATCGCGGAAAGGCTTGTGGTTGCTGGGGGCTTCGACTCCCTGTACGGCCTGGGCTCGGCCGTCCCGGGCCGGCGACGGGGGCAGGTGACCCGCCGCGACCTGCTCCTGCAGGTGGCCGAGCTCGACCGGTGGTCGCGCTCGGTCCAGCGAGGCGCTGTCACTGGTTCAGCCACCCGTCGCAAGCCCCGACCGACGGTGTTCGACCTCGACGACACCGAGGCCCGGCGCGCGAAGCAGTCACAAGCGGCTGCGCCTGCAGCGCCTGTTGACGTGCAGCTCGCCCTCGACCTCGGCGACGCCCCCGAGCAGACCACCTCCAGCGGGCTGCCGGAGATGACGCAGGCCGAACGGACCCGCGCCGAGCTCGACGTCCTCGGCCTCGACGTCAGCGGGCACGTGCTCGACGGCTACCTGCCGCTGTTCCGCGAGCTCGGCATCACCCCGGCGAAGGACCTGCTCGGCTGCCGCAGCAACCAGCGCGTCCTCGTCGCCGGGGTGAAGGTCGCGACCCAGACACCGCCGATCCGCTCCGGCCGGCGGGTGGTCTTCGTGACCCTCGACGACAGCACCGGGCCGGTCGACGCGACGTTCTTCGAGGAGGCCCAGGTCGGCTACGCCAGCACCGTCTTCCACTCGTGGCTGCTCGTGATCTCGGGGGAGGTGCGCCGCACCGGCCCCCGTGGACTGTCGCTGCTCGCCCTCGGCGCGTGGGAGCTGCCGGTCCTGCACGCGGCCTGGCAGCGCGGGGGACTGCGGGAGGTCTACGACGCGATGGAGGCGCCGACGGTGCTCACCGAGGAGGCGCTGCAGGGTGCGGCCGCGTCCCGATCGGCGCGGCCGGTC
>JAODNF010000131.1 GCA_025464915.1 Frankiales bacterium
CTGGGCGCGCGCCACGCGTCCTAGGGGTCAAGGCCACGTGCCCGGCAGCTCCTGCCGAACCCGACAGCTCACCTCGCCGGCTTCCTGGAGACCTTCGCCATGCCTGCGATCAAGCACGTCCTTTCCCTGGCCTCACTGGCCGCCTTCACCGCGACCGTGGTGGCTGTCCCCGCCACCTCCGCCTCAGCCGCCGACGACACGATGGCCGACCAGATGGCCCGGCTGCGCCGTTGCGAGTCCAGCAGCGACTACCGCGCCAACACCGGCAACGGCTACTACGGCGCGTACCAGTTCAGCCAGTCGACCTGGCGGTCGCTCGGCTACCCGAACCGCCCGGACCAGAACGCGGTGAAGACGCAGGACAACGCCGTCGTGAAGCTGCACAGCTCGCAGGGCTGGAAGCCCTGGCCGGGCTGCGCCCGCCAGGAGCACCTGCACTAGGGCTACACCCGCCACCGTGCTGAGGCTCGGTCATGGCTCAGGTCAACGACGACCCGCCGTCGCCGTATCCGGAGGTGGACGTGTAGCTGCCGCCGCCCAGAGGCGGGCGGGCCTCAGGCGAGCTGGATCGGCGCCGCGTCCGGGTCGGCCTGGCGCGGCGCGGGGAGGTCGATGCTGCGCACGTCGGGCTGGGCGGACATCCAGCTGAGCAGCTTCACGTGGCTCATCGGGCGGGCGATGTAGTAGCCCTGGACGGTGTCGCAGCCGAGGGCCGCGAGGCGGGCCTGGGTGGCCTGGTCCTCGACGCCCTCCGCGACGACGGACAGGCCCAGGGTGTGGCCGAGCTGGGTGATGGCCTCGACGATCGCGGTGTCGGTGTCGTCGCGGCTGAGGTCGGCGACGAAGGTGCGGTCGATCTTGACCTCGCTGACGGGGAGGCGCCGGAGGTAGGCGAGGGAGGAGTAGCCGGTGCCGAAGTCGTCGATGGACAGGCTGACGCCGAGGTCCGCGAGGTCCTCGAGCACCTGCGCGGTGCGCTCGGGGTCGGCCATGACGTGGGTCTCGGTGATCTCGAGGGTGAGCCGAGAGCTCGGTACGTCGCGGAGCGCGAGCAGCTCCGCCACGAGCTCTGCCAGGTCGGGCTCGAGGAGGTTGCGGACGCTGACGTTGACCGAGACCGCCATCGGGTGGCCCGCGGCGGCCCAGACGGCGCAGTCGGTGAGAGCCACATCCAGGACGTAGCGGGTGAGCTCACGGATGAGGCCGCCCTGCTCGGCGAGGGCGATGAACTCGTCGGGCGAGACCGAGCCCAGCGTCGGGTGGTCCCAGCGCAGGAGGGCCTCAGCGCCGGTGATGCGCCCGTCCTGGAGGCTGACCTGCGGCTGGTAGTGCAGGAAGAACTGCCGCTCGTCGATCGCGGAGCGGAGGCTGCCGGCGAGCGAGAGCCGGCGCAGGGACGAGTCGTTCATCGCGTCGCGGTAGACCTGCACCCCGGCGCCCTCGCGCTTGGCGGCGTACATCGCGACGTCGACCTGCTGCATGATCGACTCGGCGTCGGCGGTGGAGCGAAGCTCTGTGCCCTCGACGAGCACGACGCCGATGCTGGCGCCGACCTCGATGTCGACGCCCTGCAGCTGCAGGGGCAGCGTCAGGGCGTCCTGCAGGCGCTCGACCAGCTCGAGCACCGACTGCTCGTCGAGCTTGCGCACCAGGACGGCGAACTCGTCGCCGCCGAGGCGGGCCAGGACGTCGGTCGGACGAAGCACGTTCTCGAGCCGCCGGGCGATGTGCTGGAGCAGCAGGTCACCGTGGTGGTGGCCGAGGGTGTCGTTGACCTCCTTGAAGCGGTCCAGGTCCATCAGCAGGACGGCCAGCGGCGAGGAGCCCGCCAGGCCGTGCTCGAGCCGGGCCCGGAAGCCCGAGCGGTTGAGCAGGCCGGTCAGTGAGTCGTGGGTCGAGTCGAAGTTCAGCCGTTCGACGAGCTGGGCGTTGGCGAGGGCAACCGCGCTGTGGCCGGTCAGGCTCAGCAGCAGCCTGGCGTCGGTGGCGGTGAACGTCGCGACCTCGCCCTGCCGGTCCAGGGCGCACAGCACGCCCTGCCCGACGCCCATGGGTGCGATGACGCCGTCTCGCGCGTGCTGCTGCGTCAGGAGCTCGCGGGCGTGCTCACCCGAGGTGAAGGCGCTGAGCACGTGGACGTCCGTACCGCCCAGGACCTCGCCGATGAGGGCCGGCATGTCGGCCCGGTCCAGCAGGCTCGTCCGTACTCCTGTGCCCTGGCTCAGGCGGCTCCACTGCAGCCGACCGTCGTCGAGCACGAGCCACAGCTCGGCCCGCTCGGCGCGCAGCAGGTCTGCCGTCTGGCGGAGCAGCGCGCCGACCAGGTCGTCCGGGTCCGTCCGCACGAGCGCCTCGGAGAAGGCGTAGAGGGTGGCGACGTCGTCGTGCCGGGTGCGCACGCGGCTGAGGTGCCAGAACACGGCGAGCGCCGCGGCGACCACGACGAGGACTGCGGGCAGCAGCCACAGCGACACCGCGAGGGCCGCGACGAACAGCTGGCCGAGCATGGAGGAGCAGGCGGAGACCCAGACGCACACGGCCGCGAAGCGCAGACCGCTCCAGCCGATCGGCTCGCCGCTCGTCACGGCGATGACGAGGCTCACGCCCAGGCTGTCGACGGCAGCGGCGGTGGCGGCGGCGGCCAGGGAAGCCAGGACGAGCCGCGCCGGGCTCCCGTGCAGGGTCGCGCCGAAGGCGGTGAAGACCGCGACGGCAGCCGAGCTCGAG
>JAODNF010000134.1 GCA_025464915.1 Frankiales bacterium
TAGTGCGACGTCAGCAGGATCGTCTCGAACGTAAGGTCGCCGAACTTGGTCCAGAGCTTGTCGACCAGGTAGGACGAGCCGTAGTAGGTCGCGTCGCTGAACGTGGGCTGGTCCTCCGCCACGCCGACGTCGATCGGAGCGCCCGTCGCGGCGATCTCGTGCGTCGTACCGCTGAAGTACTGGGTGCAGACGTGACCCTCGAAGACGTTCTTGAAGTAGGTCGGCAGGCCCTTGTGGATGTAGTAGAAGTGGGCCATGTCGACCATGTTGTCGATGATCTCGCGGCAGTGGGAGTTGGGGACGAGCGTCTTGTCCCACACCCAGTCGGTCCACTCACCCTCGGCGAAGCCGGGGATCGCCGGGATGGTCACGTCCTCGGGCGGCGGGTTGCCCTCGTGGTCGTGCCACACGAAGAGCTGACCGTCGACGACCTTCGTGGTCCAGCCGTTGGTGCGGGCGCGCGGCGGGATGCGGCGGGCGTAGGGGATCTCCTTGCACTTGCCGTCGCCGCCCCAGCGCCACGAGTGGAAGGGGCAGGCCACGTTGTCGCCCTGGACGGTGCCGGTCGACAGGTCACCGCCCATGTGGCGGCAGTAGGCGTCGAGCACGTTGAGCTCGCCGTTGGCGCCCTTCCAGATGACGAGCTTGGTGCCGAAGGCCTCGAGACCGTGCGGCTTGCCGTCGTCGAACTCGCGCGTCAGGCCGAGCAGGTGCCAGCCTCGCGCGAAGCGGTCGGGAGCGCCCTTGCTCTCGATGTGGCGGACGTCCGTCATGCGGTTCTCCTCTTCGTGCCTTCTGCTGACTTCGTGAAGCGAGCGACGAGGTCTTCCACGACCTCGACCATCTCGTGCTTGCGGGCCTCGTCGACGTCGGCGAGCGCGAACGCGAGCCGGTCGACGTGGTAGGAGTGCACCTTGGCGAGGGCCTTCTTGCCGCTCGCCGTGGTGACGTAGTGCGACACCCGGCCGTCGCGGTCGCTCGCGTGCCGGACGACGTAGCCGTCGCCCTCCAGCACCTGCAGCACGCGGCTCGCCGTCGGCTGGCTCACGTCGGCGATCTCGGCGAGGTCGCTCGCGGTGATGCGCGGGGTGTCCTCGATGAGGCTCAGGAACCGGAGCCCGGTCTGCGTCACCTGGACTCCCGTGACCCGGACGGTGTCCGCGTGCACCCGCGCGCTGCCGCTCAGGCGGTAGAGCTCGTTGAGAGCACGCACGAACTGGTCCACCCGCTCACCGTCGCACAGATGCATTCGCTACGCAACTAGTCGGTCCTGCCGTGAATGGACACAGCGCTTCGGTTTCCGGCGCGGATTTCGAAGCGCAGTATCCATTCGCGGTGGTTAGACGAGCTGGGTGCCGAGGCGGACGAGCTGGCGGGACGGGCCACCGAGCAGGGCGTTGGTGCGCATCGTCCAGAGCAGCCGGCGGTGCACCGGGTAGGTGACGTCGGCACCGAGCCCGCCGTGCACGTGCTGCACCGTGTGCTGGATCCGCTCCCCCGCGTCCGTCGCCCACCAGGTCGCGACGTCGATGTCGCGTCGTTCCTGCGTGAAGACGGCCTGCCCCAGCGTGGCCCTCATCGCCTGCACGTCGCAGTAGCAGTCGGCGAGCTGCTGCTGGGTCGCCTGGAACGTCGCGAGCGAGCGGCCGAACTGCTCGCGCCCCGTCAGGTGCTTCGCCGCCTCGTAGACACCGGCCTCGGCGACACCGAGCTGCACCGACGACAGTGCGAGCCGGACGAGGTCCTGGACGCGCGCGACGGGCACGTCGAGCTGCGCCGAGGACGCCGAGCTCACGTCGTACGCGAGTGCGTGGGTGGTCGTCTCCACCGGGTGCGCCTCGACGTCGGTCGCGAGGACCACGATCGAGCCCTCGACGGAGACGATCGCGTCGAACGGCCCGGTGACGAGGCCGTCCGACCCGTCGAACGCGGGGGCCACCGACAGCCTGGCCTCGCCGGCGGCCACCCGCGGCAGCCACTCCTTCGCGGCCTGGCCGTCGAGCAGGAGCGCAGCGGTCAGCGTCTCCCAGAGCGGGATGGAAGCGAGGTACCTGCCTTGCTGCTCGAGCAGCAGGGCGACCTCGGTCAGGCCGAGGCCGGCACCTCCGTGCTCCTCCCCAACCGCGATGCCCAGCAGGCCCGCCTCGGCGAGCTCGCGCCACAGCTCGGCGTCCCAGCGCGCCTCGGACCGCTCGATCGCGGCGAGCTGCTCGTTGGACGTGCGGCCGGCGAAGATCTCGGCGGCCAGGCCGACGAGGGCATCCCTCTCCTCGGTCATCGCGCACCCCTCGGCATGCCGAGGCCGGCAACGGCGATGAGATCTCGCAGGACCTCGTTCACCCCGCCCCCGAAGGTGTTCACGATGGCGCCGCGGGTCAGCGTCTCGACGCGGCCGTCCGCGACGCCTGCCGAGCCGCGGCGGGCGCCCGCGGAGCCGAGCAGGTCGAACAGGGTGCGGCAGACCGCCGCGTGGGTCTCGGTGCCGAAGACCTTGGCCGCCGACGCTCCGGCGACCTCGACCTCGCCCGCCTCGACGGCACCGGTCAGCTTCCAGTTGAGGAGCTTCATCGCCTCGACCTGCGCGTAGGTCCTGGCCAGGTCGGCCTGGACCCACGGCTCACCGGCGATGCCCGAGGAGACGCACCAGTCGCGGACGATCTCCCACAGGGACTCGGTGCGACCGCTCATGGCGGCCAGGCCGACGCGCTCGTGGTTGAGCTGGCTCGTGAGGAGCTTCCAGCCCTGGTCGACCTCGCCGATGATGTTGCCCCTGGGGACGCGCACGCCGTCGTAGTAGGTCGTCGTCGTCGTGTTGCCGCCGACCGTGTGCAGCGGGGTCCACGTGAAGCCGGGCGCCGACGTCGGGCAGACGATGATCGAGATGCCCTGGTGCTTCGGCACGTCGGGGTTGGTGCGGCAGGCGAGCCAGACGTAGTCGGAGTGCCCGGCTCCCGACGTGTAGACCTTGTTGCCGTCGATGACCCACTCCTCGCCGTCGAGCACGGCCCGGGTGCGGAGCGAGGCGAGGTCGGTGCCGGCCTGCGGCTCGGTGTAGCCGATCGCCCACACGTCCTCGCCCGCGAGGATGCCCGGCAGGAA
>JAODNF010000038.1 GCA_025464915.1 Frankiales bacterium
GCCTTCGGCAACTCCCCCGGCGAGAACAACCACGTCCTGTACGGCGAGTCCCTGCTCATGGGCTACCGCTGGTACGACAGCCGCCACCTGCCTGTCGCCTTCCCCTTCGGCCACGGCGGCTCCTACACGACATTCGCGTGGGGGCAGCCGCGTGTTGTGGACCCGCGGCTGCAGCCCGGCGGCGAGGTCGTGGTCGAGCTGGAGGTGAAGAACACCGGGGAGCGCGCGGGGGCGGAGGTCGTGCAGCTCTACGTCGAGCCTCCGGCCGGACGGTTGTTCCGCCCGCGTCGGGAGCTGAAGGCCTTCGAGAAGGTCTGGCTCCCGGCCGGTGAGGGCAGGACCGTGCGCCTGGCGCTCGACGGCCGCGCCTTCGCCTTCTGGGACGAGGGATCCACGGAGAGCGGCTACCTCGCGGAACGACTCGCGGAGGGAGCGGTGGTGCCCGCTGAACGCGGGACCCGGCCCGTCGAACGGCCCGGCTGGTACGTCGAGGCAGGCACCTTCCGCCTGCTGCTCGCCCGGTCCGTCGCCGACGTGGTGAGCGAGACGGCAGCAGAGGTCACGTGGAGCGGACCGCTCGGGTAGCTCAGACGCGCGCCGTGTCGCGACGGAACCGCATCGCTGCTCCGATGCCGAACACCAGCGTCCAGGTCACGACGTTCACGATCGCCCCGGCCAGCCGGCCGTCGTGCACGAGCGGGTACCTCGCCAGCTCGCCCACGCCGTACACCGGGGTGACCTTGGCGATCGCGCGGAAGACGTCGTTGTACTGGCTCAGCGGGATGAAAAGACCGCCGGCGAAGGACATGAGGGCCAGGCCGGGACCGAGGGCCTGCATGACGTTCTCGCTCGGCAGCAGGTAGCCCATGAACAGGCCGAAGGCGGCGAAGACCATCGAGCAGACCCAGGCCAGCAGTGCGGTCTGGAACCACGTCGAGGTGGGCATCTGCGCCTTGGACGTCGTGCCTACGAGGTAGACGACGGCGACGGACGTCGCGCTGATCACCAGCGCCGACAGCACCTTGGCCGTGATGTAGGCCGCGGGTGCGAGCGGCGTGAGCCGCAGCTGGCGGCTCCAGCCCGCCGCCCGCTCGAGCGACACCGACGCGCCGGCAGCGGTGGCCGCGAGCATCGCGCCGTAGACGGCCATCGAGATGAGGATGTATGCCGTGACGTTGCCGTCGCCGACCTTGTCGCTGGTGCCCTGGCTGCTGCCGAACACCTCGAACAGGACCACCGGCATGATCAGCGTGAAGATCGCCGTGCGCTTGTTGCGGAGCACTCGGCGCAGCTCGATCTCGAGCATCGTCGGGTTGAGGCCGCGGAAGGTCGAGGAGCTCATGAGCCGTCCCCGGTCAGCGCGAGGAAGGCTTCCTCGAGGTTCTGCGAGGTGACCTCCAGGTCGAACGCCTCGGTCTGGGTGAGCAGGTGCCGGGCGATCATGTCGCTGTCGCGGCCCTGCAGCAGGATGGTGTCGCCGCGGACCTCGGCGCTCTCGACGCCCGGGATCGCTTGCAGGTCAGGCACTCTCGCCCCCGGCAGCGTGGCCCGGACCTGCCGTCCGGTGGCCATCGCCTTGATCTCGGCCGACGTGCCGTCGGCGACGACCCGGCCCCGGCGGACGAGCACGATGCGGTCGGCGTAGGCGTCGGCCTCGTCGAGGTAGTGCGTCGCGAACACGATCGTGCGGCCACGGGCGGCGTCCTCCCGGATGGCCGCCCAGAACTCGCGCCGGCCCTCGACGTCCATGCCGGTGGTGGGCTCGTCGAGGATGATGAGCTCGGGGTCGGGCACCAGCGCCATCGCGAAGCGAAGCCGCTGCTGCTGGCCGCCGGAGCACTTGCCGACGAGGCGGTCACCGATGTCGGCGAGCCCCGCGCGGGCCAGCACCTCCTCGACGGGTCGGGGGCGGGGGAAGAACGAGGCGGTCAGCCGCACGGTCTCGCGCACCGTCAGGTCCTTCAGCAGACCGCCGGACTGCATGACGGCCGAGACCAGGCCGTTCGCGACAGCCTCCTCCGGCTTGCTCCCGAGCACCCGCACCGTGCCGGCGGTGGGGACGGACAGGCCGAGGACCATGTCGATGGTGGTGGTCTTGCCGGCGCCGTTCGGGCCGAGGAACGCGAGGATCTCGCCGCGACGCACCGTCAGGTCGATCCCGTCGACCGCGTGCACCTCGCCGTAGTGCTTGGTCACGCCGGAGAGCTCGATCGCCGTGTCCGTCAGGGTCGTCGCCATCCCTCCACCCTGCCCGACCAGGTCCACGTCAGGTGAGGCGGCGCCGGACGACGGCAGACGCACGTCGACGCGCGGCGGTCGGGAGCAGCTTCGTGGCTCCGACGATCACCTTGTACTGCGGGCCGGCGACGCTGACGGTCCGGCCCCTGTCGAGGTCGCGCAGCGCGGTCTGGACGACCTGCTCGGCCGTCAGCCAGAGCCGGGACGGGATCGCGCTCATGTCCATCTCCGCGCGGTCGTGGAACTCGGTGCGCGTGAAGCCCGGGCAGACGGCGAGGGCGCGGACGCCGCGGTGCCGGTACTGCAGGTCGAGGGACTCGGTGAAGTTGGTGACCCAGGCCTTGGACGCGCTGTAGGTCGCGCCGCGCACGCCGGCCGAGAACCCGGCGACGCTGCTGATGTTCACGATGGCGCCCGACCCCTGCGCGAGCATCGGCGGCAGGGCCGCGTGGGTCAGTCGCAGGACCGAGCGCACGTTGAGGTCGAGCAGCCCGAGCTGCTCGTGCAGGGTGCTCTCGTCGAAGGCCTTGGACAGGCCCCGTCCCGCGTTGTTCACCACGAGGTCGACGCCGCGCTCGAGACGCGCCTCCACGACGGCGCAGCCCTCGGTGGTCGACAGGTCCGCCGCGATGACCTCCGCCCCGGGCACCTGCCGTCGGAGGCGGTCGCCGTCCCGGGCGACGACCACCAGGTCGTACCCCCTGTCCCGCAACGGCCTGACGAAGGCGGCACCGATCCCCGCCGTGGCGCCGGTGATGACTGCAGTGGGCATGCCCGCACAGTACGGTCGCCAGGTGTTCCGCCCCGACGCCGTCGACGCGCGCATCCTGCAGGCCCTCGTGGCCGACCCGCGGATCACCGTCAGCGAGCTCGCCGAGCGGGCCGGCGTCGTGCGGAACACCGCCCAGGCCCGGCTCGAGCGGCTGCAGCGCGAGGGCGTCCTCGGTGCCAACGACCGCGGCGTCGAGATCCGGGCGCTCGGCTACTCGGTCGCCGCCATCGTCGCCATCAACCTGCGGCACGCGGAGATCGAGGAGGCGGTCGACGCGCTCACGGCGAACCCCGCGGTGCTGCTCGTCGAGGAGGTGGCCGGCTCCACGGGGGACCTGCTGGTGCGGGTCGCCGCCCGCTCGACCGACGACCTGCAGCAGGTGGTGCACTCGATCCTCATCACGCCCGGTGTGGTGTCGACCACCACGCAGGTCGTCCTCAAGACCCGGGTCCCGTTCCGGGTCGGTCCGCTGCTGAGCGAGATAGGCACATCTGAGCAGGACTGACGGTATGATCATGAGCAGAATGCTCAAGGCTATCCGCTTCGATTGACCGAAACGCCAGATGAGCCGACGCTGAGCGCTCCGCCCCACGACCTGGAGCACCGCGATGACAGCCCTGGACGACCGTCCCGCGCGCAAGCAGTACACGCCGACCGACCGCTACGTCCCGGGAGCCCGGCCGGTGCTGCTCACCGGCGTGCAGGCGATCGCGCGGCTGCTGGTGGAGCAGAACGTGCGCGACCGCGCGGCGGGCCGCAACATCGCCTCGCTGCTCTCCGGCTATCCGGGCTCGCCGCTGGGCGGCCTCGACAAGCTGCTCCACGGCCTGCCGCAGGTGAAGAAGGACCACCAGATCAACCTCATCCCGGGCCTCAACGAGGAGCTCGGCGCGACGGTGGTCTGGGGCAGCCAGCAGGTCCCGGGCACCATGAGCGTCGACGGCGTCCTCGGCCTCTGGTACGGCAAGGGCCCCGGCGTCGACCGCTCCGGCGACGCGCTGCGGCACGGCAACACCTACGGCGCCAACGCGAACGGCGGCGTGCTCGTCATGGCCGGTGACGACCCCGGCGCGAAGTCCTCCACCGTCCCCTGCACCTCGGAGAGGACGCTCGCGTCCTTCGGCATGCCGGTCCTCACCCCGCGCAACGGCGAGGAGCTGATCACCTTCGGCATGTACGGCGTCGCGCTGTCGCGGCTGTCGGGCTGCTTCGTCGGCATCAAGGTGCTCGCCGACGTGGCGGACGGCCTCTGGACCGTCGACAAGGACTTCCAGGCGGTCGACATCGCCGTCCCCTCGATCGAGTGGAACGGCAGGCCCTGGACCTACCAGCAGTACCTCATGAAGGACCCGCGCGACTCGGTCGTCGCGGAGGCCGCGCTCGTCGGTCCGCGCTGGGCCGCGGTCGAGGCCTTCGGCGCCGCGAACCCGCTCGACGAGACCACCATCGACACCCCGGGCGCGCGCTTCGGCATCGTCTCGACGGGCACGGCCTACGACGCGACCCTGCAGGCGCTGCGCGA
>JAODNF010000168.1 GCA_025464915.1 Frankiales bacterium
CACACCTTCGGGCAGACCTGCTGCATGAACACCGCCTTCTACGTCGGCGCGACCGTCGTGCTGCTGCCGCGCTTCGACGGTGCGCAGGCGCTCGAGCTGCTCGTGAAGGAGAAGTGCACGGTCTTCATGGGTGTGCCCACGATGTACATCGCGCTCATCGAGGCCGCGAAGACGTCGGACCTGCGCCCGCAGCTGAGCGTCGCCCTCTCCGGGGGCGCCGCCCTCCCCGTACCCGTGCTGGAGAGGTTCGCGGAGGTCTTCGGCACCCCGGTCCTCGAGGGCTACGGCCTCACAGAGACGTCGCCGGTGGCCACCTTCAACCAGAAGGGCTTCCGGCCCGAGCCGGGGACCGTCGGCAAGACGATCTGGGGCGTGGAGGTCGAGGTCGCGAAGGCCGAGCTCGACGAGAGCATCGAGCTGCTGCCGACCGGCGAGCTCGGCGAGATCGTCGTGCGCGGGCACAACATCTTCAAGGGCTACCTCAACAAGCCGGAGGCCACTGCCGCAGCCATCGTTGACGGCTGGTTCCGCACCGGTGACCTCGGCACCAAGGACGACGAGGGCTACATCCGCATCGTCGACCGCAAGAAGGACATGGTCATCCGCGGCGGCTACAACGTCTACCCGCGCGACGTCGAGGAGGTGCTGCTCCGGCTCGAGGGGATCGGCCAGGTCGCCGTCATCGGTGTCCCGGACGACCACTTCGGCGAAGAGGTGGCGGCGGTCGTCGTGAAGGACGGCGACCTCAGGGAGGAGGACGTGATCGCCTACGGCAAGGCCAACCTGGCTGCCTACAAGTACCCCCGCAAGGTGTTCTTCACCGACGCGCTGCCGCTCGGCCCCTCGGGCAAGGTCCTCAAGCGGGAGCTCGTCGCTCAGTACCGGTAGGGCCTGACCCAGCCCGCCGGCCCGTGGTCGAGGCCGACCGGTCACGGTGCAGGAGCACGGCTCCACGCGACTAGCCTGCATCTCGTGATCTCGCTCGTCGTCGACACCTCGACGCCCGCCGTCACCGCGGGCCTCGTCGAGGACGGCGTGGTGCTCGCCGAGGTCGTGGTGGTCGACGCGAAGCGGCACGGCGAGCTGCTCGCCGTGAACATGCGCGAGGTGCTGAAGCACGGCACCCCGGACGAGGTCGTCGTCGGGGTCGGTCCCGGCCCGTTCACGGGGCTCAGGGTCGGCATCGTGACCGCTGCCGCCTATGCCGACGCCCTCGGCCTGCCGGTGCGTGGGGTCTGCTCGCTCGAAGGCCTGCGCGGACCGTCCACCGCGGTCGTCACCGACGCGCGGCGCAAGGAGGTCTACTTCGCCGTGTACGACGAGAGCGGGCGTCGCTCCCACGGCCCGGACGTCGGCAAGCCGGCCGACGTCCTGCCCACGCTGGCGGTGCCCCGCATCGTGGGGGACGGCGCGCTGCTCTACGGCTTCGCGACGGCCGCAAAGCCGCGGTACCCGTCGGTCGCCCTGCTGGCGACCTCCGACGAGGCGCTGCCGCTGACCCCGCTCTACCTGCGACGTCCCGACGCCGTGGAGATGGCTGACCGGTGAGGCTCTGGCTGGACGCCTTCCCGCGCGACTGGGACGCCGCCCCCGAGGCCTCGGTGAGGGGTCGCGTGCCGGCCGTCGTCTACTACCCCGGAGCGCGACGCGACGGCGGGTCCGACGGCACCTGGTTGCGGATCACGCCGCCGTCAGGCGAGCAGTGGACGGGGGTGTTCGCCTCCGACAACCGCCCCGGCTGGCTGAACCTCGTCGCGTCCTGGCCCGAGCCGGGCCGGCTCTTCATCGCGGCCGGCGGGGCGCCGTACCTGGTGTCCGCCTCGGACCCCGACGACTGGCGCCGGCTCGACAGCTCGCCGCACGGCTTCCAGGTCGTCGCAGGGTTGGCGGTGCTCCGGGAGCCCGGGTACCTCGTGGCCCACGACGCGTCCGGGGTCGCGTGGGAGAGCGACGCCGTCGGCGGCGCCGAGTGGCTCGGCGTCCTGGACGACGAGATCCACCTGCGCACCGAGAGCGAGCTGATCCGGGTCGCGGTCCGGCACGGCCGCACCACCCGAGAGCCCCTCTCGTGGTGAGGGCGACCCTCGAGCGCTTCCGGTGGTGGCACGTGGACGACGTGCTGCCCATCGAGCGCACCCTCTTCCAGCCCGAGCCGTGGACCGCGCACCACTTCTGGTCCGAGCTCGGCCAGACCGCGACGCGGCACTACGTCGTGGCCGTGTCCGAGGGCACGGTGGTCGGGTACGCCGGCCTGTGCGACTACCCCGACGAGGCCTTCGTCCAGACTATGGCCGTCGCGCAGGGCCACCAGGGCCGGGGCATCGGTGCCCTGCTGCTGGAGGAGCTGCTGGCCGAGGCCGTTCGCCGCCGCCAGTCCCGGGTGCTGCTCGAGGTGCGGGCCGACAACGCCCCGGCGCAGCGCCTCTACGAGCGGTACGGCTTCACCCGGCAGGGCCTCCGCCGGGGCTACTACCCGGGTGGCGTGGACGCCTGGGTGATGGAGCGCACCGGCTGACGCAGACGCAGCACGAGGGCGCCGCCGTGAGTGAGCTGAGCCTGGGCGTGCTCGGCGGGGCCGCACCGTGCTGCTCCTGTGTCACGGGCCTCGCAGGAGGCCCGGCAGGCAGGGCTCGCCCGGGCCGCTTCGAGCGTGAGGGGAGGCTCCGAGCAAGCGCTGGCACTCCCCCTCTTGAGTGCTAAGCACTCGAGGGGTTAGAGTGCCAGCGAGAGCGCAGCCCGACCCCCGCGACGGCGAGCGGCGCACTCTCCACGTTCGAATCAGTTCCTGGAGGAACAGTGACCACTGCGACGAAGGTCGCCATCAAGCCGCTGGAGGACCGCATCGTGGTCCAGGCGGTGGTGGCCGTGACCACCACGGCCTCCGGCATCGTCAGCCCCGACACGGCCAAGGAGAAGCCCCAGGAGGGCACCGTCCTGGCCGTCGGCCCGGGTCGCTTCGAGGACGGCGCCCGTGTGCCGCTCGACGTGAACGTCGGCGACAAGGTGCTCTACAGCAAGTACGGCGGCACCGAGGTCAAGTACGCCGGCGAGGAGTACCTCGTGCTCTCCGCCCGCGACGTCCTTGCCGTCATCGAGTCCTAAGCAGCACCCGATCAGCGCCCCGGACCCCGCTCGGGGCCGGGGCGCTGACGCTTTCTCCCCGGAAGGGAACCCATCTTGAGCAAGTCCCTGACCTTCAGCGAGGACGCTCGTCGCGCTCTCGAGCGCGGCGTCGACACCCTTGCCAACGCCGTCAAGGTGACGCTCGGCCCCAAGGGCCGCAACGTCGTCATCGGCAAGCAGTACGGCGGCCCGACCATCACCAACGACGGCGTCACCATCGCCCGCGAGATCGAGCTCGAGGACCGTCTCGAGAACCTCGGCGCGCAGCTCGCGAAGGAGGTCGCCACCAAGACCAACGACGTCGCCGGTGACGGCACCACCACCGCGACCGTTCTCGGCCAGGCCATGGTCCACCAGGGCCTCAAGGCCGTCGCCTCGGGTGCCAACCCGATGGGGATCAAGGTCGGCATCGACAAGGCCGTCGAGGCCGTCAGCGAGGCGCTGCTGAAGGCGGCCACGCCGATCGAGACCGAGGCCGAGATCGCCGCGGTCGCAGGCCTTTCCGCCCAGGACCCCCGCGTCGGCGAGCTCGTCGCCGAGGCGATGGACAAGGTCGGCAAGGACGGCGTCATCACCGTCGAGGAGAGCAACACCACGGGCCTCGAGCTCGAGCTCACCGAGGGCATGCAGTTCGACAAGGGCTACATCAGCCCCTACT
>JAODNF010000219.1 GCA_025464915.1 Frankiales bacterium
GGCGTGCCCGCACCGCCGCTGAGCAGCGCGCCGCGTCCGAGGCGGCGGCTGCCGAGGCGGCGCAGCCCGTGGAGCAGGCGGCTGCGCCCCTGGAGGAGCCGGTGGTGGAGCCCGCCGTCGAGACGCCTGCGGCGGCCGAGGAGCCGGTCGTCGCACCGGTGGCGGAGGAACCGGAGCCGGTCAAGCGGGCTCCCCTCAAGCGCGCGGTGAAGCCCGCGGCCGAGGCGGAGACCCCGCCGAAGAAGGCGCCCGCGAAGAAGGCCGCCGCGAAGAAGGTGCCCGCCAAGAAGGTGGTCGCCCAGCAGGCCGTGGCTGCGGTCGCGCCTCCCGCGGACAGCGCGGCCGCGGCCCCGAAGGCGGAGCGCTCCTGGTCGCAGCCGTCGGCCAGCACGACGTCGCTGCCGCCCGTGCAGCCGGGCGTCCCCATCACGAAGGCGCACGTCGCCGGGGTGGCGGGCCTGCTCGCCCTGATCGTCGTGCGCCGCAAGCGCCGCAAGAAGAAGCGCTCCTGAGACCGGTCCCGGAGCCGGCAGGCCCCGGCCAGGAGTCGGTCTGGGGCTACCCGCGTCCGCCACGCGTCGAGCTCTCGGACCGCCACGTCGTGGTGGTCCTCGGCGGGGTCGTGGTGTGCGACACCCGGCGCGCGGTGCGGGTCCTCGAGACCAGCCACCCGCCGAGCTGGTACCTCCCGCGGGCGGACTGGCGACCCAGTGCCCTCCGGGACGCGGAGGGCTCGTCGGTCTGCGAGTGGAAGGGCGTCGCGTCCTACCTCGACGTCGTCGGGGGTGAGGTGGTCGCACCGCGGGCTGCCTGGACGTACCCGTCCCCGGCCTTCCCCGAGCTCGTCGAGGGGGTCGCGGTGTACCCGCACGCGATGAGCCGCTGCACGGTCGACGGCGAGGTCGTGCGCCCGCAGGAGGGCGGCTTCTACGGCGGCTGGGTGACGTCCGACGTGGTGGGTCCGTTCAAGGGCGTACCCGGCTCCTGGGGCTGGTGAGCTCAGCCGCCGAGGTCGTCCTGGAAGCTGTTCTCGCAGGCCGTGACGGCGTCCTGGTTGCCGTGCGCGTCCTGGACGCAGTGGTAGTAGGTGCTGACCGCGTCGCGGTGCTTGAGCAGGAACCCGTCGATCGCGAGCCCGCCGAGCAGGCCCAGCCCTCCGAGGACTGCCCCGGCGATGGCGAGCCCCCCGTTGGTGGCCAGGCCCCTGGACGCGCGGCGCTGACCGGCCATGCCGAAGAACAGGGCCAATGCCGGGATGACGAGCGTCCAGAACGTGCAGAAGCTCACGAGCCCGAGGACCAGGGCTGCGATCCCGAAGCCGTTGCGCCTCGCCGCCGGCATCGGGGCGCCGTACGGCTGCGGCTGGCCGTAGGGGGTCGGTGCGGGGGCGCCGTAGGGCGGCGGCGAGAACGGGTCCTGGGGCTCGGTCATGACGCGAGTCTGTCTCATCGGCCGGCGCCGGGTCGGCCTGTGGTGGGATGGAGCGTGTGATCTCCGCACGTCGCCGCTGGCTCGCCGGCGCCCTGCTCGTGGGCCTTGGCTGGTTGGCGTCGCCGGGGGCCGTGCCGGTGTACGACGGCCTGCAGCAGCCCGACGAGCCGTACCGCTACGTCGCCCCTCCTGCCGGCAGCGCGAAGACCGCACCGCCCACGAGCACCACCACGCAGACACCCCTCGGGACCAGTGGTGCCAACGCCCAGGCGCTGTCCGTGCAGACCGCCGAGGTGGGTCCGCAGATCTCGGTGTTCTTCCCGCAGTTCTCGTTGCTGGCGGCCAAGGGGCCGATCACGATCGTCCTCAAGCCGGAGGTGCCCACCGCCCCGCCGAGCGGTGCGACGGTCGACGGCAACATGTACACCGTCTCCCTCACCGCTCCGAGCGGCCCCGTGTCGCTCGACAAGCAGTACCTCAGCATCGCGACGATGTACCTGCGGGCCACCGACCAGAAGACGCCGCAGCCGCGGATGTTCTACCGCCCCTCGGCCGGGTCGGCCTGGCAGCCGCTGGGGACCAGCGCCGGCGGTCTCGACATCCGGGTCTCGAACTTCCTCGGCCCGGGCGACTACCTGCTTGCGCGGCTGCCGGCCGACCTGCCGAAGAAGGGCGGCGGCGTCCCGGTCGTCCCGCTGGTCCTGCTCGGCGTCCTGGTCGTGCTCGGAGCCGTCGTGCTCGTCGTCCGGCTGCGGGCAGCCGGGGAGTGACCCGGGTCGGGCTGCTGCTCGTCGCGTTCGCTGTCGCCGTCGGGCTGCGAGTCGCCGTGGGCGGTCCGGGGGTCGCGTCGGACGTCCCTGCCGGGCTGGTGTTCGCGGCGGCCCTGCTCGGCCTCGCGTTCGCTGCTGGGACCCGCATGCCGGTGAGCCGTCGCGCTGTCCTGATCGGGCTCGCGGGTGCCGCGCTGGTGTGCGCCCCGGTGGGCCTCGAGCACCTGCTGACGACGAGGCCGGTGCACGGCACTCAGGGCTTCCTCGGCTGGGCGCTCGCGGTCACCGTCGTGGCCACCGCCGAGGAGGTGTTCCTGCGAGGTGCCCTGTACGACGCGGCCTCGCGGGTCTGGGGGGTGCCCGCTGCGATCGGGCTCGGGGCGGTCTGCTTCGCCCTGCTGCACGTGCCGCTCTACGGCTGGCACGTCGTACCCCTCGACCTCGCTGTCGGCATCGTGCTCGGCGGCCTCCGCCAGGGGGCGGGCACTCCAGCCGCGCCGGCGGTGACCCACGTCGGCGCCGACCTCGTCGGCTGGTTCCTCCGCTAGGCCCCTACGCGCGAATGGACACTGCGCTGCGCTTTCGGGCCTGGAAAGCGCAGCGCAGTGTCCATTCGCGGGGCTACAGGTCGTCGTCCTCGCGGGGGCGGCGCAGGACGACCACGGTGATGACGACGAGCAGCACGACGCCGCCGCCGATGAAGATGAGCCGGGTGGTGCTGAGGCCGCCCGCGTTGATCGGCTTGGAGCCGGGGAGCCGGACGACGGCGTAGTCACCGAGGGCGGTGAAGGACGCGGCGATGATGTCGTTGCCGCCGCGCTGGCTGTCGACCTCGGCCCAGGGATCGGTCGGCGTGAGCCGGTGCACGACAACCGGGAACGGCTTGGTCATGACGGCCGCGCGGAGGTAGACGTACGGCGCGCCGCCCGTGGCGACGGTGGTGCCCTTCGAAGCGGTGACGCGGTAGGCGTTCCCGTCGAAGGTGCCGCGCGGCGGCGTGCCGTCCGCGGCCAGCGGCTCGGCGGCGATCGTCAGTGACGTGCCGGTTGCGTGCAGCGCTGCGGACGCCAGGTCGAGGCGCAGCTGCGGACCGGTCTCCCCGGTGGTGAGGACGAGGTTGTCCGAGGCGCCGTCCGTGACGGGAACGGTGATGCGGGCATCCGTGGGTGCCGGGTCCTTTCCCACGTAGCGGTAGGGCTCGTCCGTCCCGATGCCGTCGTAGACGGGCACCGCACCCGGCGACGCGAGCCAGCCGACGGTGACGAGCAGGGCGGCTGCGAGCCAGCGCTTCACGCGACCACCGGCTGCGCGATGAGGTAGAGGCTGAAGGCGGTGTAGGCGACCATGGCGACCAGCCACGGGTACTCGCTCCTCAGGGCGATCCGCTCGTCGGGCGCCGACCGCGCGAGGTGCCGGTGCGCGAGCACTACCGCGATGACGTGGACCGCGACGATGACGCCGAGCCCGACGTACCACTGGACCGAGGACGGTACGAGGTTGTTGTCCACGCGGTAGCTCGCGTTCCCGTTCAGCGGGTGCTGCAGCAGCGAGCCGAACAGGCTCTTGGTCTCGATCGCGAGGTAGGACAGGTTGTGCGCCACCAGGTAGCCGTAGGCGATGGGCACCAGGCTCGGGAGCAGGCCCGCGAGAGCGGCGAGCGGTCCCGACCCGTGGGCCCCGAGCCGCGCGGAGGCGACGGCGAAGCCGGTGAAGACCGCGAGCACGACGGCCGCGAGGACGACCAGGATCCCGATCTCCTGCAGCTCGGTCCCGCTGGAGAACTTGTCGGTCGCGATGTGCTTCACCCAGTCGGGCGTCGCGAGCAGCCCGTCGAAGTTGATGCTGATGAGCAGCAGCAGGACCAGCAGCACCCGGCTGGGGCGGCGCTCGAACGGCACGTCGAGACCGCCGGCGAGGCCGCGGCCGCCCGGGGCGCCGAAGCGGAAGAAGCCCTGCCGGCCCCAGGTGTTCCAGAGCACCGAGAACACCTCGCCGCGCTCAAGCCACGGGGCGCCGTAGACGAGTCCGAGGAAGCCCGACAGGACGGTGTAGAGCAGCAGGGTGGTCGCGACAAACGCCGGCTTGATGGAGCCGGTCTCGCTGTTGAAGACGAGCTCGCCGAGAACCAGCAGCACGAACAGGACCAGGGCCGGCCACCACCCCGAGCGGTAGGCGAGCGGCTTGCTGCGGGCGAGCACGGCCTTGCGGACCCTCGGGCTGTCGAGCAACCGGGCCGCGTTGGCGAACGGGTTCACAGGACGCGTGAAGTCCCCGACCAGCCCGCACAGCAAGGGGACCGCGATCCAGAGCAGCACCCAGAAGACCACGGACGCGAGGCTCTCGGAGGGCTCCTGCGTGCCGGCGAAGCCGAGGTAGGCGACGGCGGCCACGGCGACGAGCGACAGCACGCCCGGGACGGGGGAGAAGCCGCGCTGCGGGACGGTGTCCGGCGCCTCGACCAGCGGGGTCGCCTCGCCTCGCAGCCGGATCACCAGCAGGAACGACAGCAGCACGACGGCAGCGCCGCCCACGACGAACAGCGTCAGCGGCAGGGGCAGCTCGTAGTGCTCGCCGAGGTTGTGGGCGAGGACGGTCCCCTGGCTGGCCATGCGCCCAGCCTAGGAGCAGGTGAGCGCAACGGCCCGCCGTCGGGGACGGCGGGCCGTTTCGCGTCAGGTGCGGGTCAGACCAGCTGGCGGCGGCGGACCAGGATCGTGCCGCCCCCGACGGCGAGGACCACGAGGGCGAGCAGGGCCGCGCCCTCGCTGCCACCGGTCTTCGGCAGGTTGCTCCTGGTCGGCGTCACGACGGTCGGCGCCGCGACCGAGAGGGCGGAGACGGCGTCGACCTTGCCGATGGCGAGGCTGACCAGGTTCGGCGCGACCGGCAGGCCGATGGTGACCGAGGCCGGCACCGCGTGCGCCTCGGCGGTGTGGCCGTCGGCCGAGACCTTCTTGGACACGGTGCCCTGCTTGATGAGCTGAGCACCGCCGTTCAGGCTCGAGAGCAGCGCGGTCAGCTGCGAGAGGACGTCGTCGAGAGCGGCATCGAGCTGCTGGACGACCGGCTTCACGACAGCGTCGAGCTGCTGGCCGAGGAGGGTGCCGTCGAGCAGCTTGGCGGTGAGGCCCTTGTCGCTGGCCACCAGGCTCAGCAGGTCGGTGAGACCGGTCGAGACCTTCAACGAGAGCAGCGTCGCGGAGGCGTCGGCCTTGGCGGCCTGGGCGGTCTTCGCCGCGGCGGCCGTGACGGACGCCTTGGTGGCGCTGATGGTGACGAGGCCGCCGAACAGCTTCACGTCGAGGGCGTCGGTGGTCCCGCTGCTGACCACGGAGGAGAGCGACGGGACGATGCTCTGACCGGTCTTGACGGCGCCGAGCGAGACGACCGCACCGTCGAGCAGCTTGTCGAGGATCGCCTTGACCTCGGCGGGTAGCGAGTTCACCGCGTCGGCCAGGGCGGCGCCGGAGAGCGTCGGCGTGGAGAGGGTCGCGGGCGAGCCCGGGATGACGCTGGCGAGCGGGTTGGGCACCGAGACGGGCGGCAGGGCCGGAAGGCTGCCCAGGGTGGACGTGATCGTGGACGTCTGGGACGTCAGCGTGCCGACGGCGCTCGTGAGCGTGGTGAGCGCCGTGTCGAGGCTGGTGCCGAGCCCGAGCGACCGCAGGGAGCCGAGCTTCGCCGACGTCAGCTCACCGCTGGAGGACGAGAGCCGCGACGCGGCGTCGACCGCGGCGCGCTGGGCGCCGACGTCGACGCCGATGCCGAGCGGGTTGGCCGGGACCTGCAGCAGCGTCTGGACCTTCTCCCCGGGCGAGGCGAGCGAGGCGGAGACCGTGCGGTTCAGGGGCGCCAGCAGCGAGGACAGGGTGCCGTCGGTGACGAGGCCGCCGCCGCCGAGGTAGGACTCCGCGAGGGCCACGTCCGCCCCGGTCGCGGCGTGGAAGCCCTGCGCCGCGGTGCCGAGAAGCGTCAGGACGGCCGGGTTGGGCACGCCGGGAAGGGCGACAGGGAGGGTCAGCTGGAGCTGCACCACGCCGGTGTCGCTCGAGGCGCGGTAGAGCAGCTTGTCGTCAGCGGCGGCGGCGGTGCCGGTGCCGGTTGCGGCGGTCAGCACGGCGGCGGTGGCCGTGCACGCGGCGACGCGGGCGAAGCGCATGGGTCGTCCTCTCGATGGGCTGGTTGCTCCGCCATCGTTCGGCATCGGGCCTGTCCTTCTGGTGCTCCGCCACGAAACTGGGAGGGCTTGTCCGGTATGTCGACGGAACGAACCGGACGAACCCGGCCGGGGGTCGGCCGGCCCCCGGCCGGGACCGGACTACTTGCCCCTCTCGGACCAGGCGATGCCGGCGAGCCAGAGGCAGGCCCCGACCGTCGGCAGCGTGAGCCCGTAGAGCACGGCGTTGAGGGCGAGCTCGGTGCTCCCGCCCTCAGCAATCGTGACCCAGGGCAGGGGGGACCAGCGGAACGTCACGAGGACTCTCCTTGGGTATGGGAACGGGACTGAGCGAGGCTCAGGCCGGGGGTGGTCCCCTTGCCGTGACGTGGTCGCGTGCGGCGGTCGGCGGTGTCCCGACCAGGGTGGGGGCACCGGTCGTCGCCGTGGGCAGGGCCGGATCTGTGGTGTCCGGTGCGAGGGAGTCCGGAGCGGTGCTGAGGTCGGCGTGCGGCCGTGGCGCAGGCAGGGCGGCAGGCAAGGCGTCGGACAGGTGCGACGAGACGCCCTGCGTCGTCGTACCGGCCGCCTGTGCAGGCGCTGGGAGAAGCAGACCGAGGAGCAGCGCGAGGACGGCAACTCTGGCTCGCCGTCCCGTTATCACTCGCTCAGAGTAGGTATGTTTCAAGGGTGCGCCGCCCTGTCCCGCTCCTGGTCGCTGCCGCGACGCTGACCGCGCTGGCAGTCGTCCCGGCCTCGTCGAGCGCGGCCTGCCCCTGGGTCGGGAGCACCGCCTCACCGACGACGAAGGCGTCGCAGGTGCTGGCTCGGATGACCCTGGGCGAGAAGGTGCAGCTCGTCTCGGGCGCCTCGTCGAGCGGGCCGTCGGCCGGCGTGATCAAGGGCGTCTCCCGGCTCTGCATCCCCAGCCTCGTCCTCAACGACGCGAGCGCCGGCATCGGCAACCGGCAGACGGGGACGACGGCCTACCCCGACGAGATCGCGCAGGCAGCGACGTGGGACACCTCGCTGCAGAGCTCGATGGGTCGCGCGCTCGGCATGGAGGCGGCCGCCAAGGGCGTCAACGTCGTCTTCGGCCCGGGCGTCAACCTGGCCCGCAACCCCTTGAACGGCAGGGGTTTCGAGTACGCCGGTGAGGACCCGGTGCTGGCCGGCAAGACGGCGGCCTCGCTGGTCTCGGGCATCCAGTCGCAGCACGTGATCGCAACCGTGAAGCACCTCGCGCTCAACGACCAGGAGACCAACCGCACGACGGTCTCCTCGGACGCGAGCGAGCGCGTGGCTGCCGAGCTCTACCTGCAGCCCTTCGAGGCCGCGGTGAAGGCCGGCGTCGGTTCGGCGATGTGCGCCTACAACAGGGTGAGCAGCACCTATGCCTGCCAGGACAAGAGCCTGCTCGACGGCGTCCTCAAGGGCCGGCTGGGCTTCACCGGCTTCGTCGTGAGCGACTTCCAGGCGACGCACTCCACCGCAGCGGCCAACACCGGCCTCGACATGGAGATGCCGACGGCTCGCTACTTCGGGGCGGCCCTGACGAGCGCGGTGCAGTCGGGTGCCGTCCCGGTCTCGCGGCTGAACGACATGGTCAAGCGGGTGCTGACGTCGATGTTCCGGATCGGGCTCGTCGACCACCCGCCTCGCGCTGCCGTGTCGAACGCGACAACGGCCACGTCCATCTCGGTCGCGACCCGCGTCGCGCAGCAGGGCGCCGTGCTGCTCCGCAACAGCGGTATGCTCCCGCTCGCCTCGACGGTGAAGAAGATCGCCGTCATCGGCGACGCCGCGTCCCAGGACGGCGCTCCGCGGGCCGCGCAGGGCTACGGCTCCGCCCACGTCCCGCAGTTCGGCTACTCCGACCACGTGTCGTCCCCGCTGGCGGCGATCACGTCCCGGGCCTCACGCCAGGGCGCGACGGTGTCCTACGAGGACGGGTCCGGCACCGCCAAGGCGGTGCTCGCGGCAGCGACGGCCGACGTCGCGATCGTGTTCGTCAACGACGTCAACAACGAGGGGCTTGACCGGCCCGACCTCAAGCCGCACTCGGGCGGCTGCTCGGTCTCCGGCGGTGCCGACTGCACGTACTCGTCCGTCGACCAGGACCAGCTGGTCTCTGCCGTGGCGGCCGCGAACCGGAACACCGTCGTCGTGATGCAGAGCGGCGGGCCGGTCGAGATGCCGTGGGTCAACCAGGTGGCAGGCATCGTCGAGGACTGGCTGCCGGGGCAGGTGGACGGCGCCGCGCTCGCCCCGCTGCTGTTCGGGGACGTGAACTTCTCCGGCAAGCTGCCGGTAACGTTCCCGAAGGCAGAGTCGGACGGGCCGCTGAAGACGGCCGCGCAGTACCCCGGAGTGAAGGACAGCAAGGGCGTCCCGCACGCGACCTACAGCGAGGGCCTGCTGATGGGCTACCGCTGGTACGACGCCAAGGCCATCGCTCCGCTGTACCCGTTCGGCTACGGCCTGTCGTACACGACCTTCCAGTACTCCAGGCTCCGGATGGTCCCGGGGAGGACCGGGGTGACCGTGCAGGTCACGCTGAAGAACGCAGGGTCGCGCGCGGGGGCCGAGGTCGTGCAGGTCTACGTGTCGGCCCCGACGTCCGCGGGGGAGCCGCCCAAGGCGCTCGGGGGCTTCGTCAAGCTGACCCTCAAGCCCGGGGAGTCCCGCACCGTGAGCGTTCCGGTCGACAACCGCGCGTTGTCCGTGTGGAGCACCGCGAGGCACGCCTGGACGCCCGTCAAGGGCTGCTACGTCGTGCGTGCCGGGGGCGGTTCGAGATCTCTGCCACTGATCGGAAAGCTGTCGCGGGGTGGCTCTGTCTGCTAGAACACGTTCTATGTCTTCTGAGGTGGACCTGCTGATCGTGGGCAGCGGCGGTGGCGGCCTGGCGGCCGCGCTGACCGCTGCGGACCTGGGCCTGTCGGCCGTCGTGATCGAGAAGACGGACCTGTTCGGCGGCTCGACGGCCCTGTCCGGCGGTGCCGTCTGGATCCCGAACAACCCCACGCTCCTCAAGAAGAAGCAGGGCAACCCGCCGGCGGAGGTGCTCGAGTACCTCCGCGTGCTCACCGACGGCAAGGTGCCGGACGCGCGGCTCGAGGCGTACGTGGAGCACGGCCCCCGCCTGATGCAGATGCTGGCCAAGTCCAAGTGGATGAGGTTCAGCTGGTGCAAGGGCTACAGCGACTACCACCCGGAGAAGCCCGGCGGAAAGCCCCTCGGCAGGTCGATCGAGGCCAAGCCGGTGAACACCAAGATCCTCGGGGCCGAGGAGAGCCACCAGCAGAAGAACGCGATGGAGGGCCCGCTGGGGCTCTGGATCACGATCGCCGACTTCCCGCACCTCAACATGATCAAGCGGACCACCAAGGGCAAGCTGATGGGCCTCGTGGCGGGCTGGCGGGTGGCGTCCAACTCGGTGCGCAAGCGCCACATGGCCACGGGTGGCCGGGCTCTCATCGCGCGGATGCGGCTCGCGATGCGCGATGCCGGCGTCCCGTTGCGCCTCAACACCCCGCTCCGGGAGCTGGTGGTCGAGGACGGCCGGGTCGTCGGTGCTGTCGTCGGCGACGGCGAGGTCATCCGCGCGCGCAAGGGCGTGCTGCTGGCGACCGGCGGCTTCGACCACGACCTGGCGATGCGCAAGGAGCACCTGCCCGAGGGCGGCCAGGACGACATCTCTGCGGGCGCGCCCGGCAACACCGGTGACGGCATCCGCGCGGGCATGTCCCTGGGCGCCGACGTCGACCTGCTCGACGACGCGTGGTGGATGCCGTCCGTCGTGGACCCGCGCAGCAAGGAGGTGCTCGTGCTCGTCGCCGAGCGCGCCATCCCGGGCCAGGTGATCGTCAACGCCCGCGGCGAGCGGTTCACCAACGAGTCGTCGCCCTATGTGAACTTCGTGCACGACCAGATCGAGGGCGGCCACGTCCCGTGCTGGTTCGTGCTCGACCAGAAGGCGCGTGACCGCTACCCGTTCCTGCGCGCGCTCCCCGGCCGGCGGCTCTCGAAGGCCTGGTACGAGGCGGGCATCGCGACCCAGGCGGACACCCTGGGCGAGCTCGCGGAGAAGATGTCGATGCCTTCGCTGGTCGACACCGTCGAGCGCTGGAACACGATGGCGCGCAAGGGCGTCGACGAGGACTTCCACCGCGGGGAGTCGGCGTACGACCGCTACTACGGCGACCCGACCCTGAAGAACCCGGTCATGGACACCATCGACCAGGGGCCGTTCTACGCGGTGCGCATCGAGGTCGGCGACCTCGGCACCAAGGGCGGCCTCGTCACCGACGAGAACTCCCGCGTGCTCCGGCCGGACGGCACCTGGGTCGAGGGCCTGTACGCGACCGGCAACACGTCCGCGTCCGTCATGGGCAACGAGTACGCCGGTGCCGGCGCCACCATCGGCCCCGCGATGGTCTTCGGCTACCTCGCCGTCCAGGACGCCGCCAAGCGCTAGTCCTGGACGATGGCCTCGTAGGTGTCGGGACCGGTCTGGTCGGCGCGGACCACCTTGGCGGGGTAGCTGCCGAGCAGCTTGACGGACAGGGCGGTGCGCCGGAGCTCGTCCAGGACGGTCTGGGTGCGCGCCTCAGCGACGTTGCCCTCGAAGTCGAGGAAGAACAGGTACTCGAAGGGCCGCCCCGGTGAGGGCCGCGACTCGAGCTTGGTCATCGAGTGGCCGCTCTCCGCGAGCAGGGTCAGGCAGCGGAGCAGGGCCCCCTCCTCGTGCGACGTGACGAGCACGAGGGAGGTCTTCGCCGGGACGCGCGGTGCGACGAGCACCGGCTCGCGGGCGAGCACCAGGAAGCGCGTGAAGTTCTCGACCTTGTCCGTGATGCCGCGGCGCAGCACCATCAGGCCGTGCGCCTCGGCGGCCTCGGGGGAGCCGATGGCGGCCCACGAGGGGTCGCCCTCGGCCGAGACAGCGCGCATCGCCTCGGCGGTGTCGAAGACGGTGACGGGGACGACGTCGGGAAGGGTGCGCAGGAAGGCGGCGCACTGCTCCAGGCCCTGCGGGTGGGACAGCACGCGGCGCAGCGAGGTCACGGCGACCTCGGAGACGGCGGCGAGGGCGTGGTCGACCCGCCAGGTCTCCTCGCCGACGACGTGGACGTCGCTGTCCTGGAGCAGGTCGTAGACCTGGTTGATCGACCCGGCTGTGGTGTTCTCGACGGGCAGGACCGCGAGGTCGCACTCGCCCGTGGTCAGGGCCTCCACGACCTCCGCGAACGACGGGTAGCCGCGGAACGTCGCGTCCCAGCCGCGGCCCGCCAGGTGCTTGCGGGCCGCCAGGTGGCTGTAGGCGTGCGGCACGCCCTGGAAACCGACCACCGCAGGGTGCTGCGGGCTGCCGAGCAGCTCGGCGACCTGCTTGTCCACGGCATAGCCGATGATCTCGCGGAAGATCCGTCGTACCAGCTCGCCCGACACCCCCCGCTCGACCGCCGCTGCCTCCACGGCGTCGAGCACGGCGCGCTCGCGGTTCACGTCCCGGACGGGCGTGTCGGTGCCTGCCTTCGCCGCCCCGACACCGGCGACGAGCTCGAGTCGCCGGGCGATGAGGTCCACGAGCCCGCGGTCGACGTCGTCCAGCTGTCGGCGCAGCTCAGCGAGATCCATGAACGACATCCTGCCGGACGGCTCAGGGGCGGCGGACCAGCAGGCGCGCCTGGAGCTGTAGGAACGGCAGCTCCACGAGGAGCAGCAGGCTCAGCAGCGCGGGAGGGAGTCGACGTGCCACGGTCAGGTCATCGGCTCGAACCGGCTGGCTAAGGGTGAGAAAGCAGTTCCAGACCGTGATCTAACGCACCCGTCGCGGGCGCCCTCGCGGCGCGACGGCGAGCAGGAGCAGCAGGCCGCCGACCAGGGCGAGGGGCCGGGACGCGCCGGTCGCCGCGAGCCCGCCGCCCGGGCCTGCCGTCTGACCGGGGCGGACCGGTGTCGGGTTCGCGACCACCTTCGGGCACGAGACGGCCTGCCCCGACACGACCCCTGCCCCGGTCAGCGTCGAGCGGGTGCTCGGGTCCATCAGGGACGTGACGGGCCTCGCCAGGTCGTCGAGGTCGGCCCGGCCACCGGAGATCTTCGTCTGGAGCTCGGCGGGCAGCGGGTCGTCGCGCACCGACTGCCACAGCGCCGCCTCGATGCCGGCCTCGTCCCTGTCGAGGTGGGTGAGGTCCAGCCCCTTCGAGTACGCCACCAGGGCCGTCTTCTTCGAGCTCTTCGGGAGCGACGCGACCGTCTCGTCGATGAAGGGCGGCGCCTTCGCGACGGGGAACGGCTTGAGGTCGGCCGCGGTCAGCTGCGACGCCGAGTCCTTCTGCTGGAACAGGTCGTAGAGCGGGGTGGCGCCCGCGTCGTAGGCCGACAGCGGAGTCACGCCGAGGATCAGCTCCATCGAGCGCAGCACGCTCGCCTGGTCGTAGTGCACGTGCCCGACGTAGCCGGGCAGGCAGCCGTCGCCGCTCTTCTGCTTCGCGTACGGGCTGGCGACGAGCAGCACGTTGCGGTGGCCGTCCACGGAGTCTGCGCCGTCCTGGCTGTCGTCCTCGGTGACGAACACCGCGGTGCTCGACCAGTACTTCGACCTCGACAGCGCCGAGATGATCTGCCCGACGGCGGCGTCGTTCTGCGCCACCTGCGACCGCGGTGTCTGCGTCCCGCCGAGACCGGTCGTGTGATCCTCGCTCATGATGAGGAACGAGAAGTTCCGGAGGCTCCCGACGCCGGTGTCGCTGCCGTCGAGGGCAAGACCGCTGTTCTTGAGGAACTCCGCGGAGCGCGTGCGGTCGTCCGGCGTCAGCTCGACCTGGCTCGGGTAGCTCGGGTCCCCCAGCGGGTTGCTGCCCGGACCGGCCGGCCCGGCACCGCCGCAGAGGTTCCCCTGCGGCTGACCGACCGAGGCGGTCGGCATCACCGTTCCGACGAGCTCGCCGAAGTTCTGGAACGTGAACGTCGGGTGGGTCAGCTGGTACGCCGCCAGCTTCTGGAAGATCGAGCAGCCGGGCGTGCTCGTGACCGGCCCCTCGGCGTAGTCGTAGGGGCGGCCGCGCGGGCTGTAGTTCTGCCGCCAGCTCTTCTCCGTGTAGTCGTTGGTCATCGCCGAGGACGTCCACCAGTGCCCCTGGATGCTGGCCTCTCCGTCGGAGAAGAACGAGTCGGAGATGGCGTAGCGGTCGGCCACCTCGTGCGCGTTCGGCGTCGCGGCGGCCAGCAGCTGCAGGTGCGGGTCGCCGGTCACGTCCTTGCGCTTGAGCGGGAGGTCGCCGAAGACCTGGTCGAAGGTGCGGTTCTCCCGCACGATGTAGACCACGTGCGTGATGGGCGACGCGCCTCCGACCACGGCCGGGATCGGCGACCGGGCCGGGCGGGTGTCCAGCCCGGCCGCGTGGTCGATGTCCGCTCGTGCCTGGGCGGTGTACGACGCCAGCTGCGAGCTGGTCGGGATGGTGACGCGGGTCAGGAGCCCAGGCATGTTCTCCGCGTCGTAGTAGGAGCCGTTCGGGACGGCAGCCCCCGAGGGCAGGGAGCCGCCGGGCTGGGGCGTGTAGCCCCCGATGCCCGGCACGTAGCGGCTGCCGAGGCCCTTGGCGGCCAAGGCGTAGACGCGACCGTCCTTCGGTCCGAGAGCGATGCCGGTCGGGTACCAGCCGGTGG
>JAODNF010000245.1 GCA_025464915.1 Frankiales bacterium
TGTCGCGCGTCCGTGCTCACGGACGTGGGCGGCCCCCGGCACCGTTGCAGTTGCGTCGGGCCGGCACTCACGGTGAGCGTGCCCACTAGGGTGGGGCCATGGCCGATGACGACGTGCAGCTCACCGACCTCGAGGTGATCCAGCAGTACTCCCTCGCCGTCCGGGGTGCGACCGCGCCGCGCGACGAGGTGATCGCCGCCCTGGAGTCCGACCTCGCGTACCTGAGGAAGGCGCCCACGAAGCGAGCGCCCGCCACGAAGGCGCCGGTCAAGAAAGCGCCGGTCAAGAAGGCCACCCGCCGCTCGTGACGGTCTGGCGGACCGGCACCGCCACCGGCGTCGGGTCGCTGCCCGGCACCGACCCGCTCGAGGCGGCCAAGCTCGTCCTGGGCGAGCTGCCCGTGCCGCACCTGCCGGAGCTGCCCAACCGCGGGCACCTGGCCGACATCGCGGGTCGGGGGGCGGCGCTGCTGGCGGACCTGCACGTCGACGTGCAGCCCACCGGCTGGCGGTTCGTGCCGAGATCGAGCCGCGAGGGCCGCCGCGCGAAGGACCTGCTGCGGCAGGACGTCGACGCGCTGGAGCTCGCGGCCCACGGGTCGCACCCCGAGCACCTGAAGTTGCAGGCCACCGGCCCGTGGACGCTGGCGACGATCGTCGAGCTGCACCGGGGCGACAAGGCCCTCGCCGACCACCAGGCGGTCGCGGACATCGCGCAGTCACTCGCCGAGGGGCTCAAGCAGCACGTCGCCGACGTGCAGCGCCGGTTCCCGAGCACGAGGATCCACCTGCAGCTCGACGAGCCGAGCCTGAACGGCGTGCTGCACGCCGGCATCCCGACGGCGAGCGGGTTCGCGACCCTGCGCGCCCCCAGCAGGCAGACGGTCCGCGATCACCTGCGCAGCGCGCTGGAGGCCCACGACAGCACCGTCCTGCACTGCTGTGCCCGCAGGCCTCCGATCGAGCTGCTCGCCGAGGCCACCGCCATCAGCGTCGACGCCGCGATGCTCGACCCGCGCGACGACGACGCGCTCGGGGCGGCCCTCGAGCAGGGGACCGGGCTGCTCCTCGGCGTCCCCAGGGACGTGAAGGCCGCCCTGCAGGTCGTCGGACGCGTGCGCGATCGTGTGGGGGTGCGCGACGTGACCCTCACCCCGCCCTGCGGCCTGGCCGACGATCCGGACGCGAGAGCCACCATGGCCCAGCTGACCAAGGCAGCGGGGGAGCTGTGAGCGAGGCAGCGCAGCGGCACGCGGAGCTGAGCAGGACCCTCACCGACTACGCGTTCCAGTACTACGTCACGAACCAGCCGTCGGTGCCCGACGCCGACTACGACCGCCTGATGCGCGAGCTCGAGCAGATCGAGGACGAGCACCCGGAGCTGCGCACACCCGACAGCCCGACGCAGAAGGTCAACGAGACCTTCTCCACCGACTTCGCCCCGGTCGACCACCTCGAGCGCCTGATGAGCCTCGACAACGTGTTCAACGAGGACGAGCTGCGGGCCTGGGCGGCCAAGGCGGAGCGCGAGGGCACGCCGCGCTACCTGTGCGAGCTCAAGATCGACGGCCTCGCCGTCGCCCTCGTCTACCGCAACGGCATCCTCGAGCGCGGTGCCACCCGCGGCGACGGACGCACCGGCGAGGACATCACCCCCAACGTCCGCACCGTCCGCAACGTCCCAGCCCGGCTGACCGGCGACTTCCCCCCGCTAGTGGAGGTCCGCGGCGAGGTCTTCATGGCCACCCAGGACTTCGAGGACCTCAACGCACGGCTGATCGCCGACGGCAAGACGCCGCTGGTCAACCCGCGCAACGGCGCTGCCGGCAGCCTGCGTCAGAAGGACCCGAGGGTCACGGCCTCGCGGCCGCTCACCCTGACGCTGCACGGCATCGGCGCCGTCGAGGGCTGGGAGCCCGCCAGCCAGTCCGAGGCCTACCAGGCCCTCGGGAGCTGGGGCCTGCCCACCAGCAAGCGGTTCGAGGTCTTCACCGACATCGACGGTGCCCTCGGCTACATCGCGCACTGGGGAGAGCACCGCCACGACGTCGAGCACGACATCGACGGCGTCGTGGTCAAGGTCGACCAGGTGGCCCTGCAGCGGCGGCTCGGATCCACCAGCAAGGCGCCCCGCTGGGCGATCGCGCACAAGTACCCGCCGGAGGAGGTCACCACCAAGCTCCTGCGGATCGAGGTCAACACCGGCCGCACCGGGCGCGTGACGCCCTTCGCGCAGCTCGAGCCGGTCCACGTCGGCGGCGTGATGGTCAGCCAGGCCACTCTGCACAACGCCGAGGAGGTCGAGCGCAAGGGCGTTCTGCTCGGCGACACGGTGGTGGTGCGGCGTGCGGGTGACGTCATCCCCGAGGTGCTCGGCCCGGTCGCTGCGCTCAGGGACGGTACGGAGAAGCGCTGGACGATGCGGAAGGACTGCCCGTCCTGCGGCACGGCCCTGAAGCCGGCCAAGGAGAGCGACGTCGACCTGCGCTGCCCCAACAACCGGAGCTGCCCGGCGCAGCTGCGCGAGCGGATCTTCTTCCTCGCCAGCCGCGCCGCCTTCGACATCGAGGCCCTCGGGTTCAAGGCCGCCGACGCACTGCTCACGGATGGCATCGTCGTGGACGAGGGCGACGTGTTCGCGCTGACCGAGGACGACCTGCTGCGCAGCGAGTTCTTCCGCAACAAGGACGGCGGCCTGAGCGCCAACGGCGCGGCCCTGCTCGCCAACCTCGACAAGGCCAGGCAGCAGCCGCTCTGGCGGGTCATCGTCAGCCTCAGCATCCGGCACGTGGGTCCGACCGCGAGCCGGGAGCTGGCACGGGCCTTCCGCGACCTCGACCGCGTGGCCACGGCGAGCGAGGAGGAGCTGGCGGCCGCCGACGGCGTCGGCCCCACCATCGCCCACGCCGTCGTCGAGTGGTTCGCGGTCGACTGGCACCGGGCGATCGTCGAGAAGTGGAAGAGCGCCGGTGTCCGGATGCAGGACGAGGGAGCCGACACCGGTCCCCGGCCGCTCGAGGGCGTCACCGTGGTCATCACCGGCACCTTGGCGTCGTACTCACGGGACGGCGCGAGCGAGGCGGTCCAGGAACGCGGAGGCAAGGTCACGGGCAGCGTCTCGAAGAAGACCGACTTCGTGGTCATCGGCGCCGAGCCGGGGCAGAGCAAGTACGACAAGGCCGTGAAGCTCGGTGTCCCGGTGCTGGACGACAGCGGCTTCGCCGTCCTGCTCGAGCAGGGCCCTGACGCGGCGCGCCCGCTCGCCGTGGTGCTCGGGGAGTAGTCGACTCACCCGATCGGACTAACGAGGGGCCACCGGTCGCTGCCGAGACCTGAGAGAAGGCCTGGTGACCCCCGGGTGCCCTCTGCTGCGCTCGAAAGGTGGTGCCGTGTCCGCTGGAAGTCGTCCTGACCCGCGGAACGTCATCACGGGACCGAGGGAGCACGCGTTCACCGTGTTCGTCAGCGCGGTTGCCGTGCTGGGCCTCCTCGTCGTCGCACTCACGCTGGTCCTCGAGCCCGTCCCGCCGGTCGACCGTCTCGGTCCCGCCTTCGCGGCCATCGCCGGGCTGCTGCTCCTGAGCGAGTTCCGCCCGCTCTTCACCGGTGGCGGCGACAGCAACGGCGTGGTGCTCTCGACCTGCTTCGTGTTCGCGGTCCTGCTGCGCTACGACCTCCCGCTCGCGCTCGCGATGCAGACGATGGCTGTCGTCATCAGCGACACGACCAAGCGCAAGGCCATCTGGCGCACCGGTTTCAACGCGGGCCAGTACGCCGTCAGCTGGAGCGCCTCCTGGCTGGTGATGCTGCTTCTCGGGCACCACGCCCAGGCCGACCACCCGGTGCCCCTGACCGAGGGGGAGCTGCTGCCTGCGATCGCCGGGGGGCTGACCTTCTTCCTGGTCAACGAGTTCCTCGTGACCCGCGCGATCTCGTGGCGGATCGGCGCCGGCCTCTGGGAGACCCTGCGGCCCGGCCTCGCCTACGAGCTCCTCACGTCGGGCGCCCTGCTCTGCTTCGCGCCGCTGGTGGCCCTGGCCATGCAGGCAGGCCCCGGGTTCGTCCCGCTGCTGGCCCCGATGCTCGCCGCCGTCTACGCGTTCGGCATGGTCGCCCAGCGCACCGAGAAGACCTCGCTGTCCGACGACCTCACCGGCCTCGCGAACCGCAAGCTGCTCGGAACCCGCACCGCCGACGCCGTGCAGGCGGGAGCGGTCGCACTCGTCCTGCTCGACCTCGACCGCTTCAAGGAGGTCAACGACACCCTCGGGCACCACGTCGGCGACCAGCTGCTCGTCGCGGTGTCCCAGCGGCTGTCTAAGTCGCTGCGACCGGGGGACACCGTGGCGCGCCTCGGCGGTGACGAGTTCGCCCTCCTGCTACCCGGTGCCGACACCGACATCGCCTTCAAGGCGGCCGTCCGGGCGCGCGTCGCCCTGGCCGAGCCGTTCGTCCTCGGCGGCCTGCTCGTCGACGTGGCAGCCAGCGCCGGCATCGCCGTCAGCCCGGAGCACGGCGTCACCGTGGACGTCCTGCTGCAGCACGCAGACGTCGCGATGTACCTGTCGAAGGAGTCGGGCGAGGTCGAGGTCTACGACACGGCCAGGGACCGCAACTCGACGACCCGGCTCGCGCTGCTCGGCGAGCTGCGCCGGGCGCTCGAGAACAACGAGCTCGAGCTGCACTACCAACCGAAGGCCGACCTGCTGGACGGCCGCGTCGTGGGCGTCGAGGCCCTCGTCCGCTGGCGGCACCCGCAGCGCGGACTCGTCCCGCCCGACGAGTTCATCCCGCTTGCCGAGCGCAGCGGTCTCATCGGGCAGATCACCGCCTGGGTCATCGACGCCGGGCTCCGCCAGACCGCCGCGTGGCGGGCCCGCGGCTGGGAGCTCGGGCTCGCCGTCAACGTGACCGTCAAGGACCTCTGCGGCGACCAGCTCGTCGACCTGGTCGCGCACGGCCTCGCACGGTACGGCGTTCCCGCGAGTTCGTTGCAGCTCGAGGTGACCGAGGGCTCGCTGTTCAGCGACAGCGCCCGCGCGCGCCTCACGCTCAAGCGGCTGGACGCCCTCGGCGTCTCGCTCAGCCTCGACGACTTCGGCACCGGCTGGTCGTCACTGGTGCAGCTGCGCCAGCTGCCCGTCAGCGAGATCAAGGTCGATCGCAGCTTCGTCAGCCGGATGGTCGAGGACCCACGCGACCACGCCATCGTCTGCTCCGTCGTCGACCTGGCACGCGGTCTCGGGATGCGGGTCGTCGCCGAGGGCGTCGAGGACCACGCGACGTGGGCACGGCTGTCCGCGATGGGGTGCGACCGCGCTCAGGGCTGGTGGCTGAGCCGGGCCCTGCCGACCGACGAGCTCAGTGACTGGCTGGAGCGGCACCTGTCCGACCAGTACCGGGAGAGCACGCCGGCTTAGGGGTACGTGGCTAGGCCGTGCTGGCCTGGAAGGTGCTGGCCGTCACGGTCGCGGCGATGCCGGCGAGGTGGGCGAGGCGCAGGACCTCGGAGGCGCGGAAGCGCGGACCGCCGGGGCGCCCGACCAGCACGACGGTGTCCGGGGCGCCGACGGGGGCGGCCACCAGCTCCGTACCGAGAGTGTCCCAGCGCTCCGGGACCCACTCCTCGGTCGAGTCCATGCGTCGCGCGGTGGTGAGCGGCAGCCACGGCAGCGAGACGCCGTCCAGCGACGGGGCACCGGGGCTGGAGGCCATCTCGCCGTCCGGGCCGATGAGCAGGGCCCAGCCGGCGCGGAAGACACCGGGAGCGAGGTCGACGAGCAGCTGCAGGGCCTGGGTCGGCTCGGCGGCGAGCTCGTCGACGAGCTCGAGGTCGCGGTGCAGGTCGTCGGCGCCCAGGTACGGCCGCAGCGACTCGACGACGACGCCGGGGATCGACTGCGCGGACGTGATGAGCACGTCGGCGAGCCCGCCGGCCGGGAGCTGGACGAGCAGGTCGTCGACGGCGCCCTCCGGGCCGCGCTCGACGACGTCGAGTGACACGATGTCCGCGCCGGCCTGGCCGAGGGCGGTCGCGACGGCTCCGAGCATGCCGGGACGGTCGGGGAGGACGACGCGCAGCAGGTAGGCCATGGCACCAGCGTGCCGACCGCTGATTGCGGCCGTGTTTCGGAGCGGTCAAATCACAACGCGGCCCTCTCCTAGACTCGCCCGCATGCCCGAGATCACCCGCGACGAGGTCGCGCACCTCGCCAAGCTCGCCCGCTTGGCGCTCGACGAGAGCGAGCTGGACCGGCTCGCCGGCCAGCTCGACGTGATCCTCGGAGCGGTGGCGCAGATCAAGGAGGCGACCGATGCCTCCGACGTGCGGCCCACGTCGCACGCCGTGCCGCTCGAGAACGTCACGCGCCCTGACGTCGTGATGCCTTCGCTGACGCCCGAGCAGGCCCTGTCGGGCGCACCCGCCGTCGAGGACGGCCGCTTCCGCGTGCCCCAGATCCTGAGCGATGAGTCATGACCGACCTGACCCGGCTGTCGGCCGTCGAGACCCGGCAGGCCATAGCCAGCGGAGCCGCCAGTGCGGTCGAGGTCGCCCAGGCGCACCTCGACCGGATCGCAGCCGTCGACGACAGAGTGCACGCCTTCCTGCACGTCGACGCCGAGGGGGCCCTCGCGCAGGCTCGTCGGGTCGACACGGGGGAGGTCACGGGCCCGCTCGCCGGCGTCCCGCTGGCGCTGAAGGACGTCATCTGCCAGGAGGGCATCCCGACCACCGTCGGCTCGAAGATCCTCGAGGGATGGCGTCCGCCCTACGACGCGACGCTCACGACGCGCCTCAAGGGGGCGGGGGTCGTGATCCTCGGCAAGACCAACATGGACGAGTTCGCGATGGGCTCCTCGACGGAGCACTCGGCCTACGGACCGACGCACAACCCGTGGGACCTGACCCGGATCCCTGGGGGATCGGGCGGTGGGTCGAGCGCGGCGCTGGCGTCGTACCAGGCGCCTCTTGCGATCGGTACGGACACCGGCGGCTCCATCCGGCAGCCCGCCTCGGTCACGGGCACGGTCGGCGTGAAGCCGACGTACGGCGGGGTCTCCCGCTATGGGCTGGTCGCCTTCTCGTCGAGCCTCGACCAGGCAGGTCCGTGCGCCCGCAACGTCCTGGACGCGGCCCTGCTGCACGAGGTCATCGCGGGCTACGACCCGAAGGACTCGACGTCCATCGACGCCCCTGTCCCGCCGGTTGTCGAGGCGGCCCGCAGCGGCGACGTGAAGGGCCTGCGGATCGGCGTGGTGAAGGAGCTGCAGGGCGACGGCTACGAGCCGGGTGTCACTGCCCGCTTCAACGAGGCCGTCGAGGTCCTGCGCGGACTCGGGGCCACGGTCACCGAGGTCAGCTGCCCGCACTTCGGCTACGCGCTGCCGGCGTACTACCTGATCGCGCCGTCGGAGGCCTCGTCGAACCTGGCCCGCTTCGACGCGGTCCGCTACGGCCTGCGGGTCGGGGACGACGGTGTGAGGTCGCTCGAGGAGGTCATGGCCCTGACCCGCGCCCAGGGCTTCGGCCCCGAGGTGAAGCGGCGCATCATCCTCGGCACCTACGCGCTGTCGAGCGGCTACTACGACGCCTACTACGGCCAGGCGCAGAAGGTCCGCACCCTCATCAGCGGCGACTTCCGCAAGGCGTGGGACTCCGTCGACGTCCTCGTGGCGCCGACCTGCCCGACGGTCGCGTTCCCCCTGGGCGCCAAGCTCGAGGACCCGCTGGCCATGTACAAGCAGGACATCTGCAGCATCCCCGCCAACCTGTACGGCGGTCCGGCCGCCTCCTTCCCCGCGGGCCTGTCCGAGGGCCTGCCGGTCGGCCTGCAGGTGATGGCTCCGACCCTGCGCGAGGACCTGCTGTACCTCGTCGGCGCGGCCCTCGAGCAGGCCCTCCCCGCGTCCGTACCGACTCTCGACTGGGAGTAGGGAACCGGATCGCGGCCGGCCGCGTGTGCGAGGTGTGCAGACCCTCGCCGCCGGTGCCGTGACCGGCACCCCGCTCGACGACTTCTACGCCGCGGCCTACGCGCGGCTCGTCGCCGCTCTGACCCTCACCGCGGGCAGCCGCGAGGAGGCCGAGGAGGTCGTCCAGGAGGCCTTCGTCCGGCTCGTCCCTCGGTGGGACAAGGTCTCCCGCTACGACGACCCGGAGCAGTGGGTCCGGACGGTCGCCTGGCGGCTCGCGACCTCGCGCTGGCGTCGCGTCGTCACCTCGCGCAAGGCCCTGCGCCGACAGGGGGTCGCGCCCGACGTCGCACCGCCCGGGACCGAGGCGCTCGAGGTCGAGGAGCTGCTCGCCGGCCTGTCCGTCGAGCACCGCCAGGTCCTCGTCCTGCACTACGGGCTCGGGCTGTCCGTCGAGGACTGCGCGGCCGAGCTGCGCATCCCGCCCGGCACCGTCAAGAGCCGCCTGTCGCGTGCCCGCGAGGCCGCCCGCTCCCAGGAGAAGCCCCAATGACTGAGCTCGACCAGATCCCCCTGCTGCTCGACCGCGAGGCGCGCCAGGTTCTTGTGCCGGCGCTCTCAGGCATCCGTCGGCGCAGTCGTCGTCGCCGACAGCGCCGCACCGCTGGTGCGCTGGTGGCGCTCGCCCTGGTCGCGACGCCGGTGGCGCTGAACCTGCGAGGTGGTGCGGCCCAGAGCACGGGCCCGCGCCTCGGCACCTCGCCCGGGTACACCCTCGACGTCTACCCGCAGCCTCGATCTGACACCCCGCGCACCACGGGGGAGCCGGTGTTCCACCTGAAGGCCGTATCGGCCCGGGTCATGATCGGCGTAGCCGGCGAGGGCGAGGTCGAGCTGACGCTCGACGAGCAGGGGAGGACGGACTACGCGTCCATCGACCCGGGGCAGATGGAGGCACTCGTGGTGAACGGCAGGTTGCTGGCGGCTCCCCTGCTGATCGAGCGCATCACGAGTGGCGTCGTGCAGCTAACGGCTCCGTCGGATCCACAGGACCAGGGCGAAGTCACCCCGGCGAAGGAGGCTCACATCAAGCAGCTCGCCGTTGACCTCGCGCACGAGTTCACCGACAACGTGGTGGTGGAGCCCAACTAGGCTGTCGCGCATGACGACGACGGTCCCCTACGCCGAGGCCCTGCAGGAGTTCGAGCCGGTCATCGGCCTGGAGACGCACGTCGAGCTCGGGACCGCGTCGAAGATGTTCTGCGGCTGCGACACCACCTTCGGGGCGGAGCCCAACACGCACACCTGCCCGGTCTGCCTCGGCCTGCCGGGGGCGCTGCCCGTCGTCAACGAGAAGGCCATCGAGTCGACGATCCGCATCGGTCTGGCGCTGCACTGCACGATCGCCACGTGGTGCCGCTTCGCCCGCAAGAACTACTTCTACCCGGACATGCCGAAGAACTTCCAGACCTCGCAGTACGACGAGCCGCTGTGCACCGACGGCTACCTCGACGTGCTGGTCGAGGGTCGGACGGTGCGGGTCGAGATCGAGCGCGTGCACCTGGAGGAGGACACCGGCAAGACGCTGCACGTCGGCGGCGCCACCGGGCGCATCACCGGCGCGTCGCACTCCCTCGTCGACTACAACCGCGCCGGCATCCCGCTCGTCGAGATCGTCACGAAGCCCGTGACGGGCACGGGGGCGATGCCGGCGGAGGTCGCTAAGGCCTACGTCACCGAGCTGCGTGAC
>JAODNF010000284.1 GCA_025464915.1 Frankiales bacterium
GCGAGCAGCGCCTCCACCAGCGTGGTCTTGCCCGCCCCCGCGTGACCCACGACGGCGACGTTGCGGACCAGCTCCGGTGCCCTCGGTTCGGGGGCCGGCCCTGTCTGCTTGGTGGTCTTCGACACAGCAGCCTCCTTCGGTGCGCGTGCCCCCACCCTCCTACCGGGTCCGAGGGGCGACAAGCCCCTAGTGTTGCGCCGGTGATCGGCAGCCAGCTCCGCCCCCACGTCGGGCGGATCGCGGACCCCCTCGTCGGCAAGCTGCTGGCCTGGGGCGTCACGCCCAACACGGTGACCCTGACCGGGACAGCCGGCGTGGTCACGGCCGCGCTCGGCTTCTTCCCCCAGGGGATGCTCCTCGTCGGCACCCTGGTCATCACGCTGTTCGTGCTGACCGACACGATCGACGGCGCGCTGGCCCGCAAGATGGGTGTCACGAGCCCGTTCGGCGGCTGGCTCGACAGCACCTGCGACCGGATCGCCGACGGCGCGATCTTCGGTGCCCTCGCGGTCTGGTACTCGGGTCGCGACGAGGTCATGACCGCGGTGACGCTGTTCGTGCTGGTCTGCAGCCAGGTCATCTCCTACGAGAAGGCCCGCGCCGAAGGCGTCGGACTGACCTGCAACGTCGGGATCATGGACCGCCCGGCGCGGCTCATCCTCGCCCTGGCCGCGGCCGGGCTCACCGGCCTCGGCCTCCCGGACGTGCTGCTCGACGGCGCGCTCTGGGTGCTCGCGGTGCTGTCGTTCGTGACGGTCGTCCAGCGCGCCCTCGAGGTGAAGAAGCAAGCGGCCCTGCAGTGAACCTGCTGTCCAGCTCGTACACCGTGGGCTGGGCAGCGGTGAAGGCTCTGCCCGAACCGGTTGCGCGCCGCATGTTCCAGACCGGCGCGGACGCGGCCCTGCTGAGGAAGGACTTCCCGCAACTGGCGAAGAACCTGGCGCGGGTCACCGACCAGGACGTCCTCAAGCCGGCGATCCGCTCCTACGCCCGCTACTGGTGCGAGGTCTTCCGGCTGCCGGCGATGAAGAGGGACCGCATCGTCCGGGGTACGACGACGACCGGCGAGCACCTCCTGCGCGAGTCGGTCGCCGGTGACCGCGGCACGATCATGGTGCTCTCCCACAGCGGGAACTGGGACGCCGCCGGAGCCTGGTGCGGCTTCACCGACGTCCCGTTCACCACGGTCGCGGAGCGGCTGAAGCCCGAGTCCCTCTACGAGCAGTTCCTGGACTTCCGCCGTTCGCTCGGCATGGAGGTGCTGCCGCTGACCGGGGGCGAGCGACCGCCGTCGGAGGTGCTGCAGGACCGGCTCGCGGCCGGCGGGACGATCTGCCTGCTCGCCGACCGCGACCTGTCGAAGCGCGGCGTGGAGGTCGACTTCTTCGGCAGCCGGGCCAAGATGCCCGCCGGGCCCGCCAAGCTGGCCCTCGACACGGGCGCGAACCTGATGCCGACGACGCTGTCGTTCACCGACGACGGCTGGCACATCGTCTTCCAGGACTACGTGCCGCACACGGACATCGAGGCGATGACCCAGGGCGTCGCCGACGCGTTCGCCCGCGAGATCGCGCAGCACCCGGCGGACTGGCACATGCTGCAGAAGCTCTGGATCGAGGACCTGTGAGGGTCGGGATCGCCTGCCCGTACCCCTGGGACGTCCCCGGTGGCGTCCAGGTGCACGTGCACGACCTGGCGGAGTCACTGATCGCCCTGGGGCACGACGTCTCCGTCCTCGCACCGGTGGACGACGACGACGGCGAGCTGCCGCCGTACCTCGTCGCTGCGGGGCGCACGGTCCCGGTCCCCTACAACGGCTCGGTGGCCCGGCTGTGCTTCGGGCCGCTGTCACTCGCGCGGACGAGGCGATGGCTGCGTCGAGGTGTTGCCGGTGGCCGCTTCGACGTGCTGCACCTGCACGAGCCGACGGTCCCGTCGGTGTCAATGCTGGCCTGCTTCGCCGCGAAGGGCCCCATGGTCGCGACGTTCCACACGGCGACCGCCCGCAGCCGGGCGCTGCACATCATGGGCAGCTCGCTCCAGCCGGGGCTGGAGAAGATCACCGGACGGATCGCCGTGTCGCCCGCCGCCCGAAGGGTGGTGGTCGAGCACCTCGGCCATGACGCGGTCCTCATCCCCAACGGGGTCGACGTCGCACGCTTCCGGGTGCCCCGTCCTCCCCACCCTCAGCCGCGGGTCGTGTTCCTCGGTCGCGTCGACGAGCCGCGCAAGGGCCTGCAGGTGCTGCTCGACGCGTGGCCGGCGGTGCAGGCAGGGGTTCCCGGCGTCGAGCTCGTCGTCGCGGGACCCGGCGACGTCGACCCGCCCGAGGGCGTCACGGTGCTCGGCCTGGTTCCGGAGGCCGACAAGCCGTCGGTCTACGCGGGGGCAGACGTCTACTGCGCCCCGAACACGCACGGGGAGAGCTTCGGCATCGTGCTCATCGAGGCGATGGCTGCGGGAACTCCGGTCGTCGCGTCCGACCTCGAGGCCTTCCGCCGCGTGCTCGACGACGGTGAGGCGGGGGTGCTGTTCCCGGTCGGGGACGGAGCGGCTCTGGCCGACGCCCTGACCCGAGTGCTGCTGGATCCGGAGCGCCGCCGGCTGCTCGCGGCGCACGGCCTCAGCGCGGTGCAGCGCTACGACTGGCAGCACGTGACGCGCGAGATCGTCGAGGTCTACGAGACCGTGCGCCTCGCCGCACCGGTCGAGCTGGAGGAGCCCGAGGACGAGCCGGACGACTCCGAGGACTACGAGCGGCTGCCGGAGCGGTTGCGCCGCTGGCTCGACGTCGTGCGTGAGCGGGTGGAGCGGTGAGCGCCGCCGTCGCCTGGTCCGCCCTCGGTGTGATCCTGGTCGCCGTCTACATCACCTGGACCGCCGG
>JAODNF010000292.1 GCA_025464915.1 Frankiales bacterium
AGGACCACCACGTGAAGGCCGTCATCGTTTACGTGTTCGTGTTCCTGCCCTCCTTCGAGACCTGCCTGAAGACCGCCCACGTCCCCCACCTCTACGGCGGCTACCAGCCCGGCGATGCCGTCGACCAGGCGGCGTACCCGACCCTGGTCGGCACCGGCCACCCGACGGTCGACGGCTTCGGCCTCACGGCGATGGAGGGCGCGCTGCGATCCGGTCTCATCACCAGCAAGACCAAGATGGGCCTCATCATCGACACCTGCGCCGACGGCGACCGCGCCTACCGGCGCACGATCGAGCCCTGGCTCAAGAAGCACGGCGTGAGCTACCAGACCGTCGTCGGCAACTGCGCCGCCGGCTCGTCCGACGCCTCCAGCGCGGCGGCCGCGGTCAGCAACGCGGAGCTGAAGTTCGCGTCGTCCGGCGTCAACCTGGTGTTCGGCGGCGGGGTCGAGCTGCTGCTGTTCATGTCCGACGCGCAGAGCCAGGGCTACGCGCCCGAGTACTTCACGGCGGTCGGCGGCGCCGCCCTGCAGGCGAACGCGCCGGCCAGCCAGATGAAGCACTTTCACGGCTTCGGCTGGATGCCGTCGGTGGACGTCGACACCCAGCACCAGCCGTACGCGCAGAGCGCCGGGCAGAAGGCCTGCATCGCGAAGCTCGTGAAGCACGGCCTGCACCCGTCGGCCTACAACGACTTCATGGCCGCCTACCAGGCCTGCGACGGCATCGACCTCTACGCCAAGGCGCTGGCCGCCACCGGCTCCACCGCGGCCCAGCCGATCATCAACGCGGTGCTCGCCGCGATGCCCGGCTTCACGGGGACCGGCATCTACAACGGGGCCATGCAGGCCTCGACCACGCAGCGCGGTGGCCCGGCCGTCGCCCGCGAGACCGGCTGGACCGACTCGTGCTCGTGCCTGACCTACCGGGGACCCACGTTCCCGGTCCCGACCCCGTAGGAGAGTCCGATGGCCCTCAGTCGCAAGGTGCGCGCCACCTTCGCCACCATGAAGCTGCTGACGAAGGTCGGCGTGCTCCCGTCGGCGCAGCGGGCGGCGGCGTTGCCCGTCGCGAAGCGCCTCGCCTTCGGGCCCGGGCCGCGCATGACGGGCAAGGTGCCGGACGTCCCTTCGTACGACGTGCAGGTCCCCACCCGTGACGGCGCGGAGGTCCGGGTGCGGGTGTACGCCCCCGAGGGAGCGACCGCGCCGGTCCTCTACGCGCACGGCGGCGGGTTCGCGATCGGCGGGCTGAAGGCGTGCGACCACATCTGCCGGCGGCTGGCCGTCGAGGGGCACGCCGTCGTGGTCTCCGTCGAGTACCGGCTGGCACCCGAGCACCGGTTCCCCGGACCGCTGAACGACTGCGAGGACGCCCTCGACTGGCTGCTCGCGCAGGGCTGGGACGCCGCGCGCCTGGTCGTCGGGGGCGACAGCGCCGGCGGCAACCTCGCCGCCGCCCTCAGCCTCCGGCTGCGCGACCGGGGCACCCCTCAGGCGGGGCAGCTGCTGATCTACCCGGCGGTCGACATGACCCTGTCCACGCCCGGAGCCCGCAGCTACCGCGGCGTCGGGCTGTCGAGCACGGAGCTGGAGCTCTGCGCGGACCTGTACGTCGGCGAGGGCGACCGCACCGACCCCTTCTGCTCCCCGCTGCTCGCACCGGACCTGTCCGGGCTGGCGCCGGCACTCGTCATCACGGTCGACCACGACCCGCTGCACGACGAGGGCGTCGCCTACGCGGGCCGGCTGCTCGAGGCCGGCGTCCCCACCCGCCTGCTGGAGGTCGTGGACCACGTCCACGGCTCGTTCTCGGTCCCCTCGATGTACTCCGGGATCGACGAGGTGCACGAGCAGATGGCCGGCTTCGTGCGCGACCCCAGCGGCGTACGCGCCTGACCCTGTGTTCGTCGTGGCTCACCACGGAACATTCCCCCGGTTGTTGCGCGCAACGAGGACGTGACGGGCGTCACCGGGGGACTATGAAGGACCCAATCGAGGAGGACTGCGTTGCGGCGGCGAGCCACGACCCTGCTGGCCTGCGCTCTGGCCGCGTCCAGCCTGTCGGCCTGCGACGTGAGCCGGCTGCAGTTCAAGAACGACCACCGGCTGACGTTCGAGTCCCCGAAGGACCGCGCGAAGGTCGCGGTGCCCTTCACGATCTCCTGGACGATGAAGGACTTCGAGGCGACCGGCCTCGACGGCACGTCGAGCAAGAAGCAGGGCGTCTTCGCCGTCTTCATCGACACCGCTCCGATGCCCGTCGGCAAGGACATCAAGTGGATCGGGCACAGCGACACCTCGTGCAAGCGCGACCCGCGCTGCCCCAACGCCGAGTACCTCGCGGCCAAGGGCGTCTACATCACCCAGAACCCGTCGCTCACGATCGACACCCTGCCCCAGGTGCGGACGGGCCAGGGCGACGAGGAGCACTACGCCAACGTCGTCCTCCTGGACGGCAAGGGCACGCGCATCGGTGAGACCGGCTGGTACCTCGAGTTCCGAAGCAAGCGGAGGAGCTCATGACCGAGCTGTTGGACGCCCCTACCTCGCTCGGCGCGCCCCCGTCGGCGCGTGAGGAACGCCGCGCCGCGGC
>JAODNF010000294.1 GCA_025464915.1 Frankiales bacterium
CACACCGGTGACGAGGAGCAGCGGCGGCATCAGGCGGAGCCAGAGCGGGAGCCGACGGTAGGCGATCGCGGACGGGCGCTCACGGGCTGCGTGGAAGATGCGCACGTTGCTGATGATGATGCCGCCGAACAGCGGTATCACGCACAGGGACGCCAACACGCCGGCTGCGTCGTGGGACAGGGGAAGGCTGACAACGAGCAGGATCCAGCCGATCGCCAGCACGAAGCCGGCCAGCATGAAGCTGAGGTTCTTGAGGTATCCCGTCACGTACTCGCGATCGACCACACCAGGTGACTACCCGGTCGAAAAGGCGGCTACTCGTAGGGCAGGTCACTCGGCGCGACGCCGATGAAGTCGGGGGCGGGCAGCGCCGGGAGCCGACGGGCAGTGACCATGGTCCGCCCGAGGGACAGCGCCTTGGCGACGCTGTGCATGCCGTCCATCACGCGGCCGTCCGGGTCGACAAGGATCGGGTAGCGGAGGTCGCACTCCTCGATGAGCCGGACGTGCTCCACAAGAGCGCGCACGGTCGGGGTCTCGCCGAAGGCGAACCACCAGTTCTCGTCGATCTCGCCGATCGCGGAGAGCGGCAGCTCCTCGTCGGGCTGATCGGCGGTGAGGAGCACGAGGCTGTCCACGTCCCAGGCCAGCAGACCGCGCTCGCTGGGACGGAAGTGGTACTGCTTGCGCATGGCCCGACGGTATGCGGCGTGGAGCGGCCCGGCCATCGAGATGCCCCGTCGGTCACCAGGTCGCGACGAACGACACGGTCGATCCTGGCGGGGCTTGGGCGAGCACGCGCAGGTCGCGCCGCTCGACGACGGCGACGACGGGGTAGCCGCCGGTGACGGGATGATCGTTGAGGAAGACGAGCGGCTGTCCGTTGGGCGGGACCTGCATGGCGCCGGGGATCAGGCCCTCGGGCTGCAGCTCGGTCGTCGTGCGTCGCTGGAGGGTCGGACCCTCGAGGCGCACGGCGGTCCGGTCGGAGGTCGCGGAAACGGTCCAGCTGGCGGTGGCGAGCAGGTCGAGGGTGCCGGGGTGGAAGTGGTCGGCGCGAGGCCCAGGGTGCAGACGTATGAGGCCATCATGGGTCTCGGGTGCGGTCGTGACCCGCGGCAGGGAACCAGCGGTGACGACGTCGCCGACCTGAAGTGGCTGGGGTCCGAGATCGGCGAGGGTGTCGCGCGAGCACGAGCCGAGGACGGGGACCGCCGAGACACCGCCACGCACGGCGACGTACTGGCGCAGGGCGCCGTGCTCGAGGGCGATCACCTCGCCGGGCACCAGGTCGTGGCGCCGAGTCCCGACGGCTACGGACACCTCATCCAGCGCCGTGAGGACGAGCCCTCCCAGCAGCACCTCGAGGGCTGGCGCGTCGAGCGGGTTGCCGACCGCCGCGTTCGCCACGGCGAGGCCGATCGGATCGGCGGCGCCACTGCAGCCGACGCCGAGGTGGGCGAGGCCGGGACGTCCGCGGTCCTGAACGAGGACGAGCGGTCCGGTTGCCTCGACGCGCAGCACGTCAGACCGACCGGAACTGCACTCGGTCGCCGAGCTGCAGGGCGGCGGGGCACTCGCGGTCGAGGTCCCACAGGGGGAAGGCCGTGGTGCCGAGGATGTTCCAGCCACCAGGTCCGGAACGCGGGTAGACCCCCGTCCACGTCCCGCCGATCGCGACGGAGCCCGCCGGTACCGACGGCCGGGGTGACGAGAGCCGCGGCGTCGCGAGCCGCGGGTCGAGGCCCCGCAGGTAGGCGAAGCCGGGCGCGAACCCGGTGAGAGCAACGGTGCAGACCGACGACGTGTGGAGGTCCACGACCTCGTCCGTCGAGAGGGCATGGGCCGACGCAACGGAGGCCAGGTCGAGGCCGTCGTAGACCACGCGGACGACGTGCGAGCGGACCTCACGCGACACGGGCGGGACCGAGACCACCGCCAGCAGCCGCGCCGCCTCACGTGCTGTTGAGATCGACGAGCACTCGACGAGCAGCGACTCGGCTCCCGGGACGGTCTGCACCAAGCCTGGGAAGTAGAGATCGCCTGCCAACAGGGCGGAGTGGAGGCTGACCGCTTCGTCCGGCAGGCACTCGAGCAGGAAGGCCACCGGACCGTAGGGGCGGACGGCCCTCACGTGAACGCGGCCACCGTGACACCCGCGGCCTCGAGGGCGGACCGGACGGCGGCCGCCATGGTCGCAGCGCCCGGGGTGTCGCCGTGCAGGCACAGCGACCTGGCGGGTACGGAGACCAGAGCGCCCGTCACCGACGCCACCGTGCCGGACTCGGCGAGCTGCACCGCGCGGGCGCAGACCTCCGCCACGTCCTCGACGACGGCACCGGGCAGCGACCTGGAGACGAGTGTCCCGTCGTGGTTGTAGGCGCGGTCGACGAACGCCTCGGCGACCCCGCCGGACAGCTCCAGGAACGGCGACCCGGACGCAGCCAGCACGGGTAGACCCAGGGCACGCGCAGCGTCCGAGACGGCCTGTCCCTGAAGGGAATGCGTGCTGCACGCGTGGTAGAGCGCGCCGTGCGGCTTCACGTACGTGACGTCGACCTCGAGACCTGCGCACAGGCCCTGCAGGGCGCCGGCCTGGTAGAGGACGTCGCCTACGAGCTCGTCGTAGGAAGCGTCCAGGAAGCGCCGGCCGAAGCCAGCAAGGTCGCGGTAAGAGACCTGTGCTCCGACTGCAACACCGCGCACCGCGGCCAGTCCGAGCACCGCCCGAAGCCGCATAGGGTCTCCTGCATGGAAACCGCACGCGACGTTCGCGGACGTGACGACCTCCAGCAGCGCAGCGTCGTCGGTGAGCTCCCACGCGCCGAAGCCCTCGCCGAGGTCGGCGTTGAGGTCGATCGTGGTCACGGGGGCATCCTGCATCATTGGCTGCTGGCCGGGTACCGGCGCGCCGTGCGGGGTCGTCGTCTGGTCGTCAAGCAGTCCGCCATCCACGGCCGTGGGGTCTTCGCGAAGAGACCTGTGGGCGAAGGCGACGAGGTCATCGAGTACCGCGGGCAGGTCATCACCTGGCAGGAGGCGTCGCGGCGTTACGAGGAGAGCGACCAGGAGCTCGGCCACACCTTCTTCTTCGACATCGACGACGGGCTCGTCATCGACGGCGGCGTCGGGGGCAACGACTCGCGCTGGATCAACCACAGCTGTGAGCCGAACTGCGAGTTCGAGGTGCAGGGCCGCCGGGTGGTGGTGAGGGCGTTGCGCGACATCGCGCGCGGCGAGGAACTGCTTCTTGACTACCGCCTCGAGCTGGACGACCAGGACGACCAGGGCCACTACGCATGCCGGTGCGGCGCCCCGTCCTGCCGTCGCAGCATGGCCGCTCCGTCCTGACGAACAAGGCGCTCCGCCGCCCCTCGGACCGGGGCACATCGAACGTCCAAGACGGAGCCGCCAGACTGTTCGTGTGCTCACCCCGCCCTACGACCGCGCCGGGCTGACGACCGGGATCGTCCACCTCGGTGTCGGCGGCTTCCACCGGTCCCACGAGGCCAGGTACGTCGACCAGCTGCTGCGACGGGGCAAGGCCCGCGACTGGGCGATCACCGGTGTCGGGGTGCTCCCGTCGGACACCCGCATGCGCGATGCCCTGCAGCAGAACGACGGCCTCTACTCGCTCGTCGTGAAGCACCCCGACGGCACCACCGAGATCGAGGTGATCGGCTCCATCACCGGCATGCTGCTCGTCTCGGAGGACCGCCAAGCCGTTGTCGAGCTGATGTCCGCGCCCTCCACCCGGATCGTCTCGCTCACGGTCACCGAGGGCGGCTACTCCGGCCGGCAGGACTGGATGGGCCTGGTCGCCGACTCCCTCGCGCTGCGCCGCGAGCGAGGAGTCACCCCGTACACCGTCATGTCCTGCGACAACATCCTCGGCAACGGCGACGTGACCAGGGCGGCCCTCGCCGACTACGGCATCGACGTCGGGGGCGTGGCCTTCCCCAACGGCATGGTCGACCGCATCACCCCCGTGACGAGCGACGAGGACCGGGAGCTCACCGAGGACCCGTGGCCGGTCGTCTGCGAGCCCTGGACGCAGTGGGTCCTCGAGGACCACTTCACCGACGGCCGACCGCCGTTCCAGGACGTAGGCGTGCAGCTCGTCGAGGACGTCGAGCCCTACGAGCTGATGAAGCTGCGGCTGCTCAACGGCAGCCACCAGGCGATGGCCTATCTCGGCCACCTCGCCGGCTACACCTACGCCCACGAGGTCTGTCAGGACCCTGAGTACGTCGCCTTCCTGCAGGCGTTCATGGCCGAGGTGACCCCCACCCTGCGCCCCGTCCCGGGCATCGACCTCGACGCGTACAAGGCTGCCCTTGTCGAGCGCTTCGCGAACCCCGCCATCCGCGACACCCTCGCGCGCCTGTGTGCCGACTCCTCCAACCGCATCCCGAACTGGCTCACCCCCGCCATCCGCGAGCAGCTCGACGCTGGCGGCGACATAGACGCCCTCGCCCGGGTCGTTGCCTCCTGGTGCCGCTACGCCCAGGTGGTCGACGTCGACGACCCCCGCAAGGAGCTCGTCATGCGTGCGGCCCGCCAGGGCACCTTCCTCGAGGAGCTGTTCCCGACGCTGCTCGACGAGCGGTTCGTCAGGGCGTTCGAGAACGCTCCGTTGCCCTGAGCTCGCCGTCGAGGGCCGCAGGAGAGCGCGCTCAGCACGGGACACCCGGCCATTGCCCGGGCATTCTGATGGTCCTTTGTGGCCAGGCGCTGTGGATGCCGTGAGATGAGCCGCGAGGGCCATGGCGCCGCCGGTCTTGGCGGTCCAGTGTGATCACACCGGGGGCAGCAGCTGCTCGGCAGAGCCAGCCGAGAGGCGTTGGACATGTTCGTCACCGTTCTTCATCACATCACCGACCCCGTGGGGTTCGAAGCAGCCGAAGCGAAGGCCATGGAGGCGGGACTGCCGACGAACGTCGCACTTCCCATCCATGCCGCAACGCCCGACCATCGAACGGGGGTCTGCATCTGGGAGGGTGAGTCGGTGGACGCCGTTCGCGAGCTCGTGGAATCGCTGGTGGGACCCTTCAGCGACAACGAGTACTTCCAGATGGACGTTGACGGGTTGGAGCCCGCACTGGCCTGAGACAGGGCCACGAAGCGGCCCTGAAATTGGTCCTGTTCTCGTCGAGGCGCGACATCCGTGCGCAGCCCGCCGCGGCGCGCGGGCGATCGCCCGATGATGCCGATGATGCCGGTTCGTCGGTGTCAGGACGCGGTCGGGCCCGCATCGTCGCCGCTCAGGGATGCCGGCGAGCGGATCGCGTCAGCGCAGACCGGCGAAGAGGTCGTCCACCTGCGGCTCGCCCGGCGCCCAGGCGGGGAAGTGCCGGACGAACGCCTCGCGGCCGAAGGCCTCGGTGAAGACGTCCATCGGGAAGTGGATGAAGAAGATGTTGCCGGCCTGGCTGACGTGGGCCTTGAGGGCGTCCATCTTCTGCTGCGCGAACTCGGTCGCGTCGATGACCGCGGCGATGTCCTCGTCCGGAGAGCCGAACTCGTTCTCGTCGAACGGTGGCGGCTCCATGCCGGCGGCCTGCATGCGGGCGGCGAACTCGGGGAGCTTGCTGCGCTGGAAGGTCGGGAAGAAGACCGTCGCAGTCGAGTCCGTGGCGTCGAGGGCGGCGAGCGTGATGCGGTGCGCCTGGATGTGGTCGGGGTGACCGTAGAAGCCGTAGTCGTCGTAGGTGACGACGACGTCGGGCTGGTACTTCTCGATCAGGGCGATGACGGGCTTGGCGGCCTCGTCGACCGGGGTGGACCAGAAGGAGCCGGGCGCGTCGTTCTGGGGCCAGCCCTCCATGCCTGAGTCGTGGTAGCCGAGGGTCTCGAGGTGGGTGACGCCGAGAACCTTGCAGCTGTCCGCGAGCTCCCTCATGCGCAGTGCGACGACGGCCTCGGTGTCGTGGTCGTCGCCGTGGCCGGTCTCACCGGCCTGCACCTCGGGGGTGTCGCCGAGCTCGCCGTTGGTGCAGGTCACGAGGACGGTGCGGATGCCCTCGGCGGAGTACTTCGCGAGGATGCCGCCGGTGGTGGAGGCCTCGTCGTCCGGGTGGGCGTGCACCGCCATCAGCGTCAAGGGGCGATCGGTCATGCCGTCATCCTTGCAGCCGGGTGCGACCGGTGGTCGCCTTCGGAGGCGAACCCACGCAAGAGCGGGCATGCTCTGACATCGTGATCGCTTCTCGTCTGTCCTTCCTGCTCGTCGGAGCCGCCGCGTCGGCGGTGCTGGTCGCCGATGTGGGCGTCGCCGCCACCTGGCACGACACCAGGACCCCGGCGCATGTCGCCGCACCCGCGCCGTCGGCGAGCCCCTCGCCCAGCGCAGGACCACTCGCCTCAGGGACCCGGGCGGCGGGGCAGGGCGTCAGTCTGAGACTGGCGCCAGGGTGGACCGTGACCCCGCGCGACACCAAGGACTACACGGCGTTCCTGACGAGGGTCGCGAAGGACAACCCGAAGCTGGCAGCTGAGCTGAAGAAGGACCTGGCGCTGGCTGCCAGGAAGAACTACGCCGTCCACGCCATCGGTCAGCCCGTCGGCACCAACCTCAACGTGCAGGTGCAGGGGGTCGGCATCGACGTCGACGTGGTGGCTCCCACGATCAAGGCGCAGCTGACCAAGGTGGGAGGCACGGGGGTACGGACCAGCCCGGTGGAGCTGCCGGCGGGGCACGCCCTCAAGGTGGACTATCGCCTGCGGCTGGCCGGCATCCTCGTCTACGGGACCCAGTACTACGTCTCCAACGGATCGCTCACGGCCATCCTCACCTTCACCCTCCGGACGCCAGGCCCGGCGCAGGTCGCGTCGATGATGAGCACCTTCGCGTTCGACTGAGCCGATCGTGGCGGCAGCAGCTGAGGGAGCTAGACCCCTGCGGCCTCGTTCGCCTTGGTCAGCGTGCCGGTGGCTTCGAGGTACTCCTCGACCCAGCGGTTGATGACCGTCGCGGTCTTCTCGACCTTCTTGAACGAGCCGACGACCTGGCCCACCGGGTTGAAGGCGACGTCGACGGTCTCGTTGGGGTAGCGGGACGTGGCGGCGACCGCCATGCCGGACACCATGTACTGCAGTGGCATCCCGAGCGGCTCGGGGTTGCCCTCGGTCTCCCAAGCCACGGTCCAGTCGTTCTTGAGCATCCGCGCCGGCTTGCCCGTGAACGAGCGGCTGCGGACGGTGTCGCGGCTGGTGGCCTTGATGTAGGCCTCCTGCTGCTTCGCGGTGTTCTCCGACTCCTCGACCATGAGCCACTGCGACCCGGTCCAGGCACCTTGGCACCCGAGAGCGAAGGCGGCGGCGATCTGCTGCCCGCTGCCGATGCCTCCGGCGCCCAGCACCGGCTTCGGCGCGACGGCCTTCACGACCTCGGGCCACAGCACGATCGAGCCGACATCGCCGCAGTGGCCGCCGGCCTCGCCGCCCTGGGCGATGATGATGTCGACACCCGCGTCGGCGTGCTTCATCGCCTGGTAGGCCGAGCCGCACAGCGCCGCGACCTTGCGCCCGGCCGCGTGAATCGCATCGATCATGTCCGCGGGCGGGGTTCCCAGCGCGTTGGCGATGAGCGTCATCTTCGGGTGCTTCAGCGCGATCTCGACCTGCGGCGTCGCGGTGGCCTCTGTCCACCCGAGCAGCTGCAGTGCGTCCCCGTCCGACTGCTCGACGGGCACGCCGTGGTCGGAGAGGACCTTCTTCGCGAAGTCGATGTGACCCTGCGGGACCATGTCCTGCAGCATCTTCTTGAGCTCGTCCGCGGGCATGTCGGAGTTCATGCCCTCGTACTTGTTGGGGATGACGATGTCGACGCCGTAGGTGTGGTCGCCGATGTGCTCGTCGATCCAGTTCAGCTCGATCTCGAGCTGCTCGGGCGTGAAGCCGACCGCCCCCAGCACGCCGAAGCCACCCGCCTTGCTGACGGCCACGACCACGTCCCGGCAGTGCGTGAAGGCGAAGATCGGGAACTCGATGCCGAGCTCGTCGCAGAGGGGCGTGCGCATGGTGTCTCTCCTCAGTGGTGGCTAGAACACGTTCTACTCCGTGGGATGCCGTGTTGCAAGGAGGGTTGATCGGGCGTGCGCGGGTAGGCGCGGGTGGTCCGACCACTGACCCTGCTGGGAGACGGCCCGTGCCGCTCGACTACCCGGTCCCTTCCCGGTCCTGCTGTGGCTCCACGGCGGCGGTTGGGTGCTCTACGACCTCGAGACCTACGACGCCTCCTGCCGGGGGCTCTGCAACCAGACGGGCGCCATCGTGGTGAGCCCGGACTACCGCAAGGCCCCTGAGCACGTGTTCCCTGCCTCCCATGACGACGTCCTGGCGACCTGGCAGTGGCTGGTCGGTCACATCGGCGAGCACGGGGGTGACCAGAGCCGGATGGCCATCGGCGGCGAGTCCGTCGGGGGCACCATGGCCGCGGCGGACGCCAGGCCGCTCAACCGCCCCACCGTCAGCTGGATGGCCCTGCACGCGTTCGAGGGCGTCCCCGGCGGCGCGAAGGACCCTTGGGTCGACCTGCTCAGTGTGCCGGGCGACCAGCTCGCCGGCTTCCCGCCCACGCTGGTCCTCACCGCCGAGCGCGACCCGCTCCGCAGCCAGGGCGAGGAGTTCGCCCAACACCTCGTCGACGCAGGTGTCGACGCGGTCGGTTTCCGCTTCGACGGGACCATGCACCAGTTCTTCGGCGCCGCCGCGGTCAGCGAGCAGGGCCAGCGTGCGCAGGGCGCCGCAGCTGATCACCTCAAGCAGCACCTCGTCACCGACCGCGTGATCGAGCTCGACCAGAAGGAGGCAGTGCGATGAAGGCCGTCGTCTACGAGGGCGCCCGCAAGGTGACCGTGAAGGAGGTGCCGGACGCGCGCGTCGAGGAGCCCACCGACGCCGTCATCCGGCTCACGACCACGAACATCTGCGGTTCGGACCTGCACATGTACGAGGGCCGCACCAGCGTCGAGGAAGGCAAGGTCCTCGGCCACGAGAACATGGGCGTCGTGGTCGCGACCGGCGACGCTGTGTCGGAGTTCAAGGAGGGCGACCGGGTCTCTGTCCCGTTCAACATCGCCTGCGGCTTCTGCAAGAACTGCCTGACGGGGTGGACCTCCTTCTGCACGCGCACCAACCCGACGCCGGGCTTCGACGGGGCGGCGTACGGCTACGCCAACATGGGCCCCTATGACGGCGGCCAGGCGGAGTACCTGCGGGTCCCGCACGCCGACTTCAACCTGCTCCCGCTGCCCCAGGGCACCGAGCACGAGAACGACTTCACCATGCTGTCGGACATCTTCCCGACCGGCTGGCACGGGGTCGTGCTCTCCGGCCTGCAGCCCGGTGACAGCGTCGCGGTCTACGGAGGCGGTCCGGTCGGCCTGATGGCAGCCCACGCCGCGATGCTGCAGGGCGCCTCGAAGGTCTTCGTCGTCGACCGCCAGGCCGACCGGCTGCAGCTGGCCAAGTCCATCGACGCGATCGCGATCGACTACGGGGCGGGCGATCCCGTCGAGCAGATCCTCGACGCGACCGGCGGCGTCGGCACCGACCGCGGCGTCGAGGCCGTCGGCTTCCAGGCGCACGACCACTCCGGCGACGAGCACCCCGAGATGGTGCTCGACAACCTCGTGAAGACGGTCCGGACCACCGGCGGCATCGGCGTCGTCGGCGTCTATGTGCCGCAGGACCCGGGGCAGGACGATCCCGAGAGCGCCGGCCGCATCGGCTGGGACTACGGCACCTTCTTCACGAAGGGCCAGAGCATGGGCACGGGCCAGGCGCCGGTGAAGCGCTACAACCGGCAGCTCCGCGACCTCATCATCGCGGGTAGCGACAAGCCGGGCTTCATCGTCAGCCACGAGCTCGGGCTCGACGAGGCGCCCGGCGCCTACGAGAGCTTTGACCAGCGACGCGACGGGTGGACGAAGGTCCTGCTGCACCCCTAGCTCTCGGGTAGTGCCGTCACCGCGTCGCACCCAGCGTGCTCCGGGCCGATGTCGTCGTGGTTGAGGTCGCGCGCGCCCCGAGGAGGCCGGCACGACGACGCGGCGGGCACGATCGGTGAACTTCCCGAACCTGGGCGTACCGTGCGGAGTCACCGGATCCTGTCAACAGCCTGCTTCTGAGCCAGCGGCTGCAGCTCCTGATGGATGATCGGGTGCGGCAGCTGCCGAGGATCGAGCTGTGCGGGGGAGGTCGAGCCGATGAGCGGACGGCTGGTCGAGCGCGAGCCCACGCTGGCCGTGCTCCTCGAGGCTGTCGCGCGCAGGGTCCCCGTCGTCCTGCTGTCGGGTGAGGCCGGGAGTGGCAAGAGCACTCTGGTCGGGCAGCTCCTTGAAGCCCTCGACGGCACGTCGGTGGTCGGCGGGTGCGACAGCCTGAGCACGGCGCGCCCGCTGGGGCCGTTCCTCGACTGGCCGGGTCCCGTCGAGGACGTGGTGCAGCAGGTCGACCTCGCCGTCGTCGAGGACGTGCACTGGGCTGACGACGCGACTCTGGACCTGCTGGCCCGGCTCTGCCGCAAGCCGCTGCCGGCAACGCTCCTGCTCACCTACCGCGACGACGAGGCGGGACCGGCACTCGCCTCGCTGCTCGGGGACCTCGCCCGGCAGAGCCCGGTGCGGGTCGCCGTGCCTGCGCTGTCGGGCGCGGCGGTGGCCGAGCTCGCCGCCGGCACCGGAGTGGACCCGGCCGCCCTGCACCGGGCGACCGGCGGAAACGCCTTCTTCGTGACCGAGTGCCTCGCGACCGGTTCGCTCGAGCCGTCGGCCAACGTGCGCGACGCCGTCCTCGCCCGCTGGGCCCGGCTCCCTCGGGCGGCGAGGGACTCCGTCGCGGCCGTGTCCGTCGTACCCGGCCGGTGCGAGCTCTGGCTGGCTGACGCACTCGGCGCGGATGCGGTCGACGCGGCCGTCGAGCAGGGCCTGCTCGTCGCGACGGGAACCGCGGTGGCGCTGCGGCACGAGCTCGCGCGCAAGACCGTGCACGACGCGCTGCCGCCGGCCCGGCGTCGCGACCTGCACTGCCGCGCCGCGAGGGCACTCGCCGAGAGGCACCCCGTCGACCACACGCGCGTCGTGCACCACGCCGTCCTCGGCG
>JAODNF010000345.1 GCA_025464915.1 Frankiales bacterium
GTTGTCCCGCTCCTCCTCCGACAGCACACCGTCGTCGGGCCGGGCCTCGGCCAGCGCGCGGACGAGGAAGGCGTTCGCCACCGCGTCGCCGGCGGCACCCAGCGGCTTGCCGGTCAAGGTCCCGTCGTGACGGAGCGCCTCGAGCAGCCGCAGGGCGGTGTGGGCGAGGCGGCCGGCGAGCTCGACGTCAGTCATGCGGGCCATCCTTGCGCAGGAGACGGCCGGCCCTCGTCGAACAGTGCCCCATGCGTCGGCTGCGTTGCGCCCTGGTCTCAGCTGCCCTGGTCTGTGCGGGCCTGGCCCTGCCCGGACACGCGGCGGCGACTGTCCTCCCCGTCGCGCGTCCCACCGTCGTTCCTGCGCCCGCGGGTCTGCACGGTCGCCCGTTCGTGGGCCTGCTGTCGGTCCCGCGGGGCTTCGTGCAGGAGGAGTTCCTCGTCAGCGGGACGGCCCGCCCCTGGTCTGGCCCCGTCGCGCTCGCGCAGCGCCCGGTGGCCGGTACGGAGTCCCTGCCGGCGCTGCCGTACACGACCCGGGTCGTCGTCGTGCGGCCGGTGGATGCGCGTCGCGCCAACGGCGCCGCCGTCATCACCTGGCACAACGTCACGTTCGGCCACGACATCGGCGAGTGGTTCGACGTCGGCAAGGAGGTCGTCGACCAGGGCTGGACCTACGTCGAGGCCAGCGTCCAGCTCGCTTCGGAACCCGCGCTGAAGGCCTTCGACCCGGTCCGCTACGCGACGGTGCAGCTGCCGGGGGACGCCTACGCCTACGACATCTACAGCCAGGTGGCGAAGGCGGTACGGGTGGGCCTGCTGACCTCGGGGCGCCGGCCGCGGACGGTGGTGGCGCTCGGCGCGAGCCAGTCCGGCTTCGCGATGGACGCCTACCTGAGCGACGTGCAACCGGTCTACGAGCGGGTCTTCGACGGCTTCGTGGTCGCCGTAGCGAACGGACCTGACCACCACACGGACCGGCCCGTCCTCCGGGTGCTGTCCGAGGACGAGGTCGACGGCAGCTCCGCCAGCCCGGACGCCCGCACCTACCGGCAGTGGGAGGTGGCGGGCTCGGCGCACGGCAACAAGGACGACTTCACCTACATCGGTGCCCAGGAGCGGCGCGACCTCGGGGTCGACCTGGTCGACCCGCTGGCCGGCGACAACGGGCCGTTCGGCACGAGCAGCTGCTTGATCAACCGCTTCCCGGCAGACCAGAGCTATGACGGCGCGCTCGCCGCGCTGCTCCGCTGGATCCGCACCGGGACGGCACCCGCGCCACAGCCGCGCATCCGGGTCACCGGTGGCGCGATCGTCCGCGACCGGGATGGCAACGCGCTCGGCGGCATCCGCTACCCCGCGATGGCGGTGCCGCGGGCGGCCTACAACCGCACCGGCGACTGCGTGCAGCTGGACGGCCGCACCGAGCCGTTCTCGCCGACGCGGCTGAAGCAGCTGTACCCGACAGCCGCTGCCTACCGGCACGAGCTGGCAGCGGCGGTGCGGGCCTCGGTCCGCGCTGGCGTCCTGACACCGGCCGACGCAGCCCGCGTGAGCTAGACGCCGGCTGCCCTCGATCCCCGGGCGATGACCCGCTCGTAGCCGATCCCGAGCAACCGGGGGAGCGCGGCGAGCACGTAGGCGTCCGGGCCGACGAGGATCCTCGGCTTCTCCTTGGCCAGGCCCTTCATGATGGTCCGCGCAGCCCTCTCGGGACTGGTGTGGGCGAGCTTGGTGTCGAACAGGGCGGCAGTGGCCGCGGGGTCCTCGCCGGCTGTGACGCGGGCGCTGCGGGCGATGGCCGTCTTGATGCCGCCGGGGTGGATGGCGCTGACGGCGACCGGTGTTCCCTCGACCACGAGCTCTTGCCGGAGCGCCTCGGTGAAGCCGCGCACCGCGAACTTCGCGGCGTTGTAGGCCGCCTGCTTGGGCACCGCGATGAGCCCGAACAACGACGAGACGTTCGCGAGCTGGCCCTGCGAGGCGGTGAGGTGCGGCAGGAACGCCTGGGTGCCGTGGACGACGCCCCAGTAGTTGATGTCCATCAGCCACTGCATGTCCGTGACGTCGAGGTCGCGGACGGGTCCGTGCAGCGCGACGCCGGCGTTGTTGACCACCAGGTCCACGCTGCCGAAGGCCGCCACGACCTCCGCCGCGTGAGCGAAGACGGCGGGCCGGTCAGCGACGTCCAGCTCGAAGGCCACGGCGCTCTTGCCGCAGCGCGAGGCGGTGTCGACGGCCGCCTGCTTGCTGATGTCGCTCACCGCCACCTGCGCGCCCAGCTGGGTGAGGTGCAGGGCGAGGGCACGGCCGATGCCGGACCCCGCGCCGGTGACGACCGCGGTCTTCCCGCTGTAGGTGCGCATGTGCCCCCGGAGAGAATCGAACTCCCGACGCCCTCCTTAGGACGGAGGCGCTCTATCCACTGAGCTACGGAGGCGAAGCGCCACGGAGCCTACTTGGAGGGCGTGACCTCAGTCGCTCTTGAGGCTGTCCACGAACTCGTCGGCCTTCTCGGCCAGCTTCTTGGCGTCGTCGAGGAATCCCATGTCGTGCTCCTGTCAGGATGAGGGTCGTGCCGGAGAAGAAGCGTCGTCGGGCGGTCGGGCCCGCGGGTGCCAGGCCCGCGGCCGACGAGCCGCTCGTCGAGCGGGAGGAACGCAGCGAGGAGGATGACCGCAGGGACCTCGAGAGGTTCCTCGCGGAGCGCCCGCCCCACCACGAGCCGCGCTAGGTCAGACGGGTTCGAGCTGCTCCACGGTGCAGAAGGCGCAGCGGGTGGCGGCCTCGGGGATCGAGCTGAGGCACTCCGGGCACTCCTTCGTGGGGGAGCCCGGCTCCGGCTCGGTCTTGTACCTGTCCATCAGCCTCTGCAGCGGCTTCACCACGAAGAAGTAGATGACGGCGGCGATGATGAGGAAGTTGAACAGCGCGGTGAGGACGCTCCCGTAAGCGAGGAAGTGCCCGCCGTGCGCTCCGGTCTTGGCATCGACGGGGCAGGCGCCCTTCATGCAGACGCCGAGCTTGTCGAAGTTGGCGGATCCGGGCAGGCCGACGATCGGGGTGATGATGCCGCTCGTGAAGGCGGTGACGATGGCGCCGAACGCCGCACCGATGACGACACCGACGGCGAGGTCGACGACGTTGCCCCGCAGGATGAACTTCTTGAACCCGTCCATGTGACCTCCGTGTTCTGTGGTGAGCGGGGCGATCATGTCGAAGCCCGGCTCCGACCGCTAGTGCAGCAAGACGGCGGTCATCCGACCAGGACTCCGGGGTTCATCACGCCGTGCGGATCGACCGCCGCCATGGCCCCGCGCAGTGCCGCGGCGAAGATCTCGGGCCGCTGCCGGTCGTACCAGGGGCGGTGGTCGCGGCCCACCGCGTGGTGGTGCGTGATCGTCCCGCCGCCCGCGGCGATCGCTTCGGAGGCCGCCGCCTTCACCTCGTCCCACTGCGCGATCTCGCTGCCCCGGCGGGCGGGAGCCACCACGGTGAAGTAGGGCGCCGCACCGTCCGCGTAGGCGTGCGTGAAGCGGCATCCGACGGACCCGCCGCCGCAGATCCGGCGCAGCGCGTCCTCGGTCGCCGAGGTCACGTCTGCCACGAAGCCGGGGAGTCGGTCCCAGGTGACCGCGGTCTCGAACGTCTCGACCAGCACCCCGAGCAGCACCAGGCTCTCGCGCAGGTACGGCGCCCGGACGAACGTCGACCGCCAGGCCTCGCCCGCCTCGCCGCGCGCGCCCTGCTCCAGGACCGTCAGGCCCGCCTGCTCGGACAGCTCGAGGACCGCGGCGGGATCGACGGGTGCGTGCAGCGACTCGAGGCCGAGCACGAGCACGGCCTCACCGGTCTGGCGGGTGCCGGAGAGTCGCGCCTCGACGGGGTCGAGCAGCCGGCACGCCGCGGGCTGCAGCCCGGCCTGCGTGATGGCCCGGACCGCAGCGACGCCCTGGTCCCAGTTGCCGACCGCCGTCGCGGCCCAACGGTGGGCAGGCCGCGGCTGGGCCCGGAGCCAGGTCTCCGTGATCACGCCGAGCGTGCCCTCGCTCCCGAGCAGGAGCCGGTCGGGTGAGGGACCGGCGCCCGACCCGGGAAGCCGGCGCGACTCCCACACCCCCACCGGCGTGACGGCTCGCACCGACTCGACGAGGTCGTCGATGTGCGTCGGTCCTGTCGAGAAGTGGCCGGCCGCGCGGGTGGCCACCCAGCCCCCGACGGTCGACCGCTCGAAGCTCTGCGGGTAGAAGCGCAGCGTCAGCCCGTGCGGCTTCAGCGCGCCCTCTGCGGCCGGTCCGAACGTCCCTGCCCGCAACCGCACGGCCCGCGACACGGCGTCGACCTCGACGAGCCCGCTGAGAAGCGCCAGGTCGAGGGACAGCGACGGCCCGAGGCCACGCGGCTCGACCCCACCGACGACGGAGCTGCCGCCGCCGAAGGGGATGACCGCGACACCGGTCGAGGAGGCCCAGTCGAGGACGTCGACGATCTGCTGCTCCGACGTCGGTCGGACGACGACGTCGGGCACGTCCGTCACCTCTCCGCGGAGACCGCGGATCAGGTCGCGGTACGCGCGCCCGATGCCGTGCCGGGCCCGGTCGACGGGTTCGACGGAACCCAGGTCTGCCAGCGACGACGGCAAGGAGCAGCGCGGCGCCCGCAGCGGTGCCAGGGGAGCCGGCGTCTCCGGGGACTGCACCTCGATGCCGGTCGTCCCCGCGACCAGCGGGGCGACCGCGGCCAGGTCCTCCGCACGAGGCGCCTCCGAGGCATCTCCCCAGCCCCACACGGCGTAGGTCACGAGCCGTGCACCGTGACGGACAGCCGGCTCGCCACAGCTGCCCCCGCCAGTCGAGCGGCGACGGCGGGCGTCGCGCCCAGCACGACAAGCGCGCCGTCGGTGTCGTCGGTGGCGGGCAAGGCGAGCACCTCCAGGTCCTCGGCCACCGTCGTTGCGGACACCGCCCCCTGCGACGGGGTGGCGAGCACGTCGACGCGGTCGCCGGCGTGCAGCAAGGAGGCGGTCGCGGGATCGGCCAGCCGCACCGGGGCGGCAACCAGCCCGCTCTCACCGACCAGCCCTGCACCGAGCAGTCGTACGTCGGTGAGGGTCTCGCCACGGCGTACCCGTCCTGCGACGGCCCTGCCCACGGCCTGAGACCGAGTGGTCAGGATCCCTTGCGGAGCAAGGGATCTCGGGACGTCGACGGTGACCAGGTCCGATGCCTGTAGGCGCACTCCGGGGCGCAGGTCGTGCGCCGCGGCGAGCGCCTGGACGGTCGGTGCGGGCGCCGGCGCGAGGGTCGGCAGAGCGAAGGCAACGGCCGCTGCCACCAGCCCGCCGGCAAGGAGTCCTCGGTGCCGGCGCACGGCCCGCTGGAGGTCCCTCACCGGATCGCCAGGTCGTGGTCGCAGGGGCAGGTGCGTTCGCCCGGCAGTTCCGCGACGATCGTGTAGAGCAGGTCGCGCAGGGCTGCTGTCTTCTCGCCGAAGATCCGGAACACCGCCTCCTGCGAGACCTCGGCGCCACCATGAACACCCGCGTCGAGGTCGGTGATCAGCGCGATCGCGGTGTAGCAGAGACCGAGCTCACGGGCGAGGACGGCTTCGGGGTGACCGGTCATGTTGATGACCGACCAGCCCTGGTCGCTGTAGTGGGAGGACTCGGCTCGGGTGCTGAACCGCGGGCCGTCGATGACGACCATGGTGCCGCCGTCGCTCACCTGCCAGCCGGCGTCGAGGGCCGCACGATGGGCGACGGCGCGACCTGACGGGCAGTAGGGGTCGGCGAACGACACGTGCATCGGACCGTCTGTGAACTCCTCGTGGAAGCTCTGCTCGCGCCCGCTGGTCCGGTCGACGAGCTGGTCCGGAACGACGAGGTCGCCGGGGGCCTGCCTCGCCTGCAGACCGCCGACGGCACACGGTGCGAGGACCTGCGTCACGCCGGCGGTGCGCAGCGCCCAGAGGTTGGCGCGGTAGGGGATCCGGTGCGGCGGCAGCCGGTGGTCGGTGCCGTGCCGCGGCAGGAACGCGACCCTCCGGTCGCCCGCGGTGCCGAGGACGAGCGGGGCCGACGGCGGGCCGTAGGGCGTCTCGAGCTCGATCGCCTGGGCGTCGTCGAGGAACGCGTAGAAGCCCGAACCGCCGATGACACCGATCTCTGCCGCACCCATGCCGGCAACCTACGGCCGGCGGGGCCGCCTCAGGCGGCCGGCGTCGTGGTTGTGGACGACGAGCCGGACGTCGAGCTGGAGGTGGACGACGAGCTCTCGGTCTTGGCCGGAGCGGGCGTGCTGGTCTCGGACTTCTTCTCGCCCGACCCGGAGGTCGCGGGAGTGGTGGCGGACGAGCTCGAGCGGCTGTCGGTCTTGTAGAAGCCGGAGCCCTTGAAGACCACGCCCACGGCCGAGAACACCTTGCGCAGCTGGCCACCGCAAGCCGGGCACTCGGTCAGCGACGGATCGCTGAAGGACTGCACCGCCTCGAGGCTCTCGCCGCAGTCGGTGCACGCGTACTGGTAGGTGGGCACGTTCCGTTCCTCCTGGCACTCGCACCTGTCGAGTGCCAAGTATCAGGGAGGGGCACCACCTACGGCAAACGGCGGCCGCTCAGGGGATGGCGCGGTGCGCGGCGACGCCGGCCACGCCGTGGTCCTCGACGGTGATCTCGATCGGGGTGCTGCACGGGGACCCGCTCTCGCTGCCGCCGGTCACGGTGTAGCGGCCCGGAGCGCCGGAGACTGCGAAGCGCCCGTGGCCTCTCAGGTGGCACCCAGCGGTGGTTAGGCATGCTCCGGGCGACGCGCAGCTGCGACGGCCGCCGCCGTACGTCGCCCGGTGTTTCCCGGCAGCCGCGGGGAATGACGTGTTCACCAACCAGCCCTCCAGGAGGAGCCTTGACCACCGCCCCTGCGACCACCCACACCACCGACGTGAGGCCGCCCGCCACCCGCGACCCGCTGTTCTCGGCGCTCACCGGCGTGATCGCCCTCGTCGTGCTGATGCAGTTCGTCTTCGCCGGGGTCTTCCTGCGGTACGACGGCAAGCGCGACGACTCGTCCAGCTGGATCGACGCGCACGCGATGGGTGCCCACATCGGGACGGTGCTCGCGGTCATCGCCGCCGTCTACGCCGTTGTCCGGCTCCGTGCCCGCAAGGACCTGCTCATCGGAAGCGTCCTGCTGGCCGTGCTGTTCCTGGTGGAGTCCTACATCGGTGGGGCGATCCGGGACGACGGGAAGGACAGCTGGACGGCGATCCACATCCCGATCGCGTTCCTGCTCACGGCCGTCGTGGTGTGGCTCCCGATGCGTGCTCGGAAATAGTTGAACGCTCAACCTCGTTGTGGGAGACTGACATCCTCACGACCTGGGAGCCCGCTATGCCGATCCACCGCCTCAACCACGCCGTCCTCTACGTCTCGGACGTGGAGCGGTCGGCGACGTTCTACCGCGACGTGCTCGGCTTCCGGACCAAGACGGCCATGCCCGGGGCCGCGTTCCTGCAGGCGCCCGCCTCGACCAACGACCACGACCTGGGCCTGTTCCAGGTCGGACCGGGCAGCCACGGCAAGATCGGGCTCTACCACCTGGCGTGGGAGGTCGAGACGCTCGACGACCTCGAGGACCACCTGCACCGGCTGTCGGACGCGGGCGCGCTGGTCGGCTTGAGCGACCACGGGACGACCAAGTCCCTCTACGCCAAGGACCCAGACGGCATCGAGTTCGAGGTCGTCTGGCTGATCCCCGCCCAGCTGCTCACCGGCGACGAGGGCGACGGCGACCCCCGGCCCAAGCCCCTCGACCTCGCCAAGGAGAAGGCCCGCTACGGCGCCGGCACCCGCGGCGGCGTCGGCATCTCCATCCCGGTCGGCGTCACCGTCTGACCGTGTGTGAAGGGCTACAGCACTTCCCTCTCGAGCCCGCAGCCCGAAGTGCAGTAGCCATTCACCGGCAGCGGCGGCGTAGGTTCCCTTCATGGCCTGGGACCTGCTCGTCGACCGCGCTGACCTCACGAAGACCGAGCTCGTCGAGTCGCCCGAGCCATCGCTCTCCGACGGGCAGGCGCTGCTGAAGGTCGACCGCGTCGGGATGACGGCGAACAACGTCACGTACGCCGTCTTCGGCGACGCGATGAAGTACTGGGACTTCTTCCCGGCCGAGGCCGGCTGGGGCAGGGTGCCGCTCTGGGGCTTCGCGAACGTCGCCGCGTCGCAGGCCGAGGGCGTGGACGTCGGGACCCGGCTGTACGGCTACCTGCCCACGAGCAGCCACCTCGTCGTCGAGCCGGCGAAGGTCGACGACCGCGGCTTCCGGGACGCGAGCCCGCACCGCCAGCACCTGCCGTCGCCGTACAACGGGCTGACGACCACCACGCACGACCCGGCGTACGAGGCGAAGCACGAGGACCTGCAGGTCCTCTACCGCCCGCTGTTCATGACGAGCTTCATGCTGGCCGACTTCCTGCAGGACAACGACCTGTTCGGTGCGGACACCGCTGTCATCAGCAGCGCGTCGAGCAAGACGTCCTACGGCACGGCGTTCCTGCTCGAGGGCACGCACCGGATCGGCCTGACGTCGGCCGGGAACAAGGCGTTCACCGAGTCGCTCGGCTGCTACGAGCAGGTCGTGACCTACGACGAGGTCGCGGACCTGGAGCCGTCGAAGGCGGTGTACGTCGACGTCGCCGGCAACACCGACCTGCGCAGGGCCGTCCACGAGCGGCTGGTCCCGTTGCACTCGGCCGTGGTGGGCGCGGCCCAC
>JAODNF010000350.1 GCA_025464915.1 Frankiales bacterium
CACCTCTCCTACGTGGTGGACGTCTACCGGCACAGCCGCAAGGCGCAGCGCAGCCCGGTGCAGTTCGTGACCTACATCGCGATGTTCCCGCAGCTCGTCGCCGGCCCGATCGTCCGCTACCACGAGATCGCCGAGCAGCTCGCTACCGTCCCGAAGAACCGCTTCGACGACTTCGCCGCCGGCATGCCGCGGTTCTCCCTCGGCCTGGCCAAGAAGGTGCTGGTCGCGGACACCGTCGCGCCGATCGCCGACACGGTCTTCCGGATGGACAGCGCCATCCTGACCACCCCCGTGGCCTGGCTGGGGGTCGTCGCCTACACGCTGCAGATCTACTTCGACTTCAGCGGCTACTCCGACATGGCCATCGGCCTGGCCCGGATGTTCGGGTTCCGGTTCCCGGAGAACTTCAACCGGCCGTACTCGTCGCTGAGCATCACCGACTTCTGGCAGCGCTGGCACATGAGCCTGTCGCGCTGGTTCCGCGACTACCTCTACATCCCGCTCGGCGGCAACCGCGGCTCGAGCTTCCAGACCTACCGCAACCTCTGGATCATCTTCGTCGCCTCCGGCTTCTGGCACGGCGCCGCCTGGACGTTCCTGATCTGGGGCATGTACCACGGCGGCTGGCTGGTCATCGAGCGCGCGACGGGTCTGGCCAAGGTGCCGGACGACCGGCTCGTGGTCCTGCGCCGTGCCATCACCCTCGTGCTCGTCATGATCGGCTGGGTGTTCTTCCGCGCTGCCGACCTGACCGAAGCGGGTCATGTCCTGCAGCGGATGTTCCTCTGGCACGGCGGCGCCGTGCCGGCCGAGGTCAGCACCGTCCTCACCGACTTCCGCACGCTGGTCTTCGCGCTGGCGTGCCTGGTGGTCCTGGTGCCGCGGAGCTTCGTGATGGGCAAGCTCCTCGACGACAGCCGCAGCGCCGTCGCCAGCGGCCTGCGGATCGCCTACACGGGCGTCGCGGCCCCGTACGCCGCCGTCGTCGTCGCGGCGGGCACCCTCAGCCCCTTTTTGTACTTCAAGTTCTAGGACTGCCTGATGACCGAGAAGGCCGACCAGCCCGGCTACGGCAAGGAGCGCGACGTCCCCCTGGCCAAGGGGCCGGAGGTGCTGCCGCCGCCGCACCCCACCCGCGAGTCCAAGAAGACCCGTGCCGTCGTCGCGTTCCTCGGCGCAGCCCTGCTGTTCGGCCCGTGGGCGGCGTACGGCCTGGGCGCGCGCTCCCAGCCGGTGCCCGGCGAGAACCGGGCCCTCGCCGGTCGCCCTCAGATCGACGGCTTCAACACGTTCAACCAGATCACCGCCTACGCCGCCGACCACTTCCCGCTGCGGGACGCCGCGATCCGCGCCAACAAGGAGCTCATCAACGACGTCTTCAGCGAGCCCCCGTCGTACTTCGGCTCCGCCGGCAACCAGCAGGTCCTCTTCGGCCAGGGGAAGTGGCTGTTCTTCAGCGACGACTTCAACAAGGCCTGCTCGCCCGAGATCCAGCTCGACCAGGTGATCGCCGGGGTGAAGCGTCTCAACCAGATGCTCGCCGACTCCGGCCGACGTCTCATCATCACGGTCCCGCCGGACAAGAGCACGGTGGAGTCGCAGTACCTCCCGAAGGCGTTCGAGCTCAAGCAGTGCAGTGAGATCGCCAAGGAGAGGCGCTGGAAGGCCATCCGCTCGATGGGTGTGCCCGGCTACGTCGATGTGCGCAGCGCCGTCGAGCACCAGGAGAAGGACAAGGGCAAGCCGGCGTTCCTCGAGTACGTCACGCACTGGACCCAGGACTCCGCCGTGACGTTCGTCGAGATCGTGGTCAAGAGGATCGACCCGACGCTGCTCGAACACACGAAGGTCCAGGCGGGGCAGGTCTACAAGGAGAACGGCGACCTCGACATCCTCGCCAACGGCCCGTCGCCGAAGCCGAAGTTCGACTTCCAGGCGGTCTACATCGTCCGTGACGGCGTCACCCCGAAGCTGACCGAGGAGCCGCTCGCGCCCCAGGACGGGTACACGATCAGCCATGTCACCAGCACGAGCGCCGGCGCGGCGGCGCTCTTCCAGCCTCGCGTGACCTGGATCGGTGACTCGTTCACCCAGCGCGCCCTCGGGCACCCCTCCGACGGGGCAGGCAGCAGCAAGATCGCGCCGTTCTTCGCGGACCTCGTCCGCGTCCCCGAGCTGACCAAGGCGATCTTGGCCAACACGGCGAAGAACGACCTCTACCACGTGGCACGCCGGCGCATGATCCAGGAGATCGTCGCCGGCAAGGTCACGGTGCTCGAGCTGGTCGAGCGCACCTTCGCGGGCGTCGGCGGCCTTGGCTCGATGTTCAGCGACACCAAGGACGCCCGGAGCGGGATGGACTTCCTCGACGAGCTGCAGGTCGCCCTCGACAAGGCGCCTCAGCAGTAACGACGATGTGAGCTGGTCGGCGGCCCAGCGCCGTGCAGCTCACATCGATACGCCTAGGGGCAGGCCGAGAGCGTCACGGTGTCGGGGTCGGGCGTCGCGCTCAGCGGTGTGTGGACGTCGAACCAGGCGCCGGGGTCGCCGTCGTTGGCGATGTCCGTCGGGAACGTGAGGCAGGCGTGCACCGCGGGTCCGTAGAGCCCGGCGGGGACGTCGAGCTGGGCACGAGTGACCGTCGTGCTGCCGGCTGTCGCTGACTGCGTCGACCCGACGGTGATCAGCTCCAGCGGCAGGTTCGTCGGGTTGGCGGCCTTCACCGTTGCGATGTCGTTCGCCAGGCCGGTGGGTGTCAGGGCGCCGGGGGTGTTCTCGTAGACGAAGAACCCGATCTCGCGCGCCAGCTCGTCCGCGGTCTGCTGAGCCGTCGCGTGCACCGGCGGCTGCTGGGCCCCCGTGCTCGCGAGCCAGGTGCCACGCCAGGCCGTCAGGTCCTGACCGGACACCTGCTGCGCGATCGCGACGACCCGCGACGTCGTGAAGGCGTGCCCGGGCGGCTGCTGGCCGAGGGCCCTCAGCACCTTGCCGAAGGCGACTGCGCCCACCTGCTGGCGGAGGGCTTCGACGGCCATCGCGCCGCGGTAGTACACGGTCGACTCGAGCCGGTAGGTGTTCGTCGGGTCCTGCACGCTGACCTTGCCGAACTGGCCCGCGCGCTTGTCGTCGAGGCCGTCGGCCAGGTAGTTGCGGCGCAGGTGCGGTGCGAAGGGCTCGCCACCCGGCTGCTGGGACTGCCAGTACCTCTCGAGCCAGGTCGCGAAGGCCTCGTGGATCCAGAGGTCGGCCGTGTTCTGCGCGGTCAGCCGACCACCGAACCACTCGTGGGCGAGCTCGTGGACGACCACCGAGTCGGAGAAGTCGTAGCCGCTGTCGTCGCTGTAGGTCGGGCGATCGGCGGTCTCCATGGCCGAGTCACCGCCGGAGACGACGATGGCACCGGTGTCGGAGTAGGGGAACGGGCCCAGGCGCGCCGTCAGCCAGGTGAGGGCGACCGAGGTGCGGTGCCGCATCACGTCCACGGTCGGCGGCGAGACGTTGGACGCGCGGACCGGCGTCACGGCGACGAAGGACCGGATCTTGTTGATGCTCGTGGTCGAGGTGCTGAAGCGGTCGATGGCGATCATCTGCTGGTACGGCGTGATGGGTGCTGCCTGGTCCCACGTGGTCGTGTTCGTGGTGGCCGTCTGGACCAGCCCGGCGTACCTCCCGGTCGAGACCCCCAGCAGCCCTCGCGGGGTGGTGAGCCGGACGGTCCAGGTCGCCTTGTCGTACAGCACGTCCTTGCTCGGCATGAACTCGTGCGTGCCGTCCGGCTCGGCGTAGGTGACGGCACCGCCGCGGGTCTTCTCCCAGCCGACGGGGCCGCGCAGGCTGGTGTCGGCGTGGTTGCCGGGCGTGCCCCTGTAGGTGACGACGACGCGGAACTGCTTGCGGGCCGGAAGCGCGTGGGCGGGGGAGACGCCGAGCTTGCCGCTGACGTGGCTGTAGTGCGCCGCCAGGCCGTTGACCGCCACCGACGAGATCGTGAGCGGCTGGCCCATGTCGAGGGTGAACGACGAGAGCGTCGTCGTGGCAGCGGCGACGACCTGGGTGGTGGCCGCGGAGAGCCCGTGGGTGCGGGCGTCGTAGCTGAGCGACACGTCGTAGTGCAGGACGTCGTACCCGAGGGCGCCCGTGGTGAGGTAGGGGTCGGTGCCGCGTCCGGCGTCGGGAGCACCGGCGC
>JAODNF010000390.1 GCA_025464915.1 Frankiales bacterium
CACGTCCGGCCCCGCCCGCGCGAGGGCGCTGTCCGCCTTCGGGGCCACCGGCGGCCTCGCGGCCGTGTTCGGACAGCTCGGGGGTGGCCTGATCGTCGCGGCCGACCTCTTCGGGACCGGGTGGCGACCTGTCTTCCTGCTCAACGTCCCGGTGGGCCTGGTGGCCCTCGTCGCCGCTGCCCGCGTCCTCCCGGACACCCGGTCGGACCGCCCCGCGGGCGTCGACCTGGTGGGTACGGCCCTGCTGGGCGCCACCGTCCTCGCCCTGCTCGTGCCGCTGGTCGAGGGGCGCTCGCAGGGCTGGCCGGTCTGGGGCTGGGTCTCGCTGGCTCTGTCAGTGCCGCTCGCGGCGTCGCTGCTCACCTTCGAGGGCCGGCGCGAGGCCTCGGGCAAGGTGCCGCTTCTGCCGCCGTCGCTGCTGCGACTGGACGGCATCCGCCGCGGGCTGGGGATCGCGCTCCCCTTCTTCACCGGCTTCGGCGGCTTCATGTTCGTCTACGCGGAGCTCACCCAGGTCGTGCTCGGCTGGAGCGCCCTGCGGGCCGGCCTGGCCCTCACGCCGATGGCCGTCGGGTTCCTCGGCGCCTCGCTGTCGACGTCCCGGCTGGTGCCGCGCTGGGGGCGCTCGGTGATCACGACGGGCGGCGCGCTGCAGGGCGTCGGGCTGGTCGTCACCGCTCTGACCGTCTGGTCCGGCGGGGCCGGTCTGGCCGCGGCCGCCCTGGCACCCGGCCTGCTGATCGCAGGGACCGGGCAGGCACTGGTGATGTCGCCGCTCATCGGCGTGGTGCTCGCCGACGTCCCGGCGCACGCGGCCGGCGCCGGAGCAGGGCTGTTCTCGACGCTGCAGCAGTCGGCACTCGCCCTCGGCGTCGCGGTCTACGGGACGGTGTTCCTGGAGCTGCTCCCGCGGCTCGGGGCGGCGCAGGCGTACGCCGTCGGTGCGGGCGTCCAGATCGCGTCGGCGGTCGGCGTCGTCGCGATGTCGCGCCGGCTGCCCGCGCCCGCCGCCGTACCCGGTGCTGCGCTGGAGCGCGAGCCGCTCCTGCTGGCCGACGCCGCCTGACCCCCTGAATGGACACAGCGCTGCGCTTCCCGCCGGGAAGACCGCAGCGCTGTGTCCATTCACGGGGGATCTACCCGCGAGTAACGTCGCGGGGTATGACGGACTACGACGCGATCCGCAGGACCATGCCCGAGCTGGTGCCCTTCGTGGCGACGCTCGGCCTCGAGTACCTCGAGCTGAGCGAGGGGCGGGCCGTGCTGCGCCTCTCGGACGACCCTGCCTTCTTCAACCACGTCGGCGGCCCGCACGCCGGCGCGATCTTCACCCTCGCCGAGTCCGCCTCCGGCGCGGTGGTCATCGGCTCCTTCGAGGACCTGCTCGCCCGTGTGACACCGCTCGCCGCCAGCGCCGAGATCGCCTACACGAAGCTGCAGAAGGGGCCGGTCACCGCCGAGGCGCTGCTCGGCCGACCGGCGGATGAGGTCAGGGCGGAGCTGGACGAGACCGGGAAGACCGTCCAGTTCCCGGTGCACGTCCAGATGCGGGACGCCGACGGCAACGACACCTCCCGGATGACGATCAGCTGGGCCCTGCGTCCCAACCGGTAGCTCGGTCCGGCCCGGGCACCACCCGCACCACGGCGAAGCGGCCCCTTCCTTGGCAGAGGAGGGGGCCGCTCGCGTGGTGCGCGAGGTCTGGAGGACGCGAGTCCGCATCAACCTCGGGGGTACTGCGCGACCTCTGCGGCGTGACCCGCATCAAGACCGTCCATCAGGTCCTTACAGCCCGGCGGGCCAGGTGATCGTGGAACCGACCAGGATCAGGTCCGGGTTCGAGCCGATCGCGGTCCTGTTCGCCGAGTAGAGCTTCGCGACGTAGCTGACCACGCTGGCGTTCGAGGTCGAACGACCCGTCTTCGCCAGGGTGCTCTTGGTGAGCTCCCAGAGCGTGTCACCGCGGGCGACCTTGAAGGTGTACGCCGCTTTGGCGACGGTGCCTGGCTGCTGCGGAGCGGTGACCGGCGGCTTCGCCACCGGCTTGGGAGCGGTGACAGGAGCCTTCGTGGGACTCGGTCTCGCGACCGGCGCCTTGGTGGGGGCCGGGGTGGCACTGGGGGTCGCGGCTGCCTTGCTGGGGCTGGCGGCGACGGGTGCCTTGGTCGGTACCGAGGTGGCCGTCGGCCTGACGGCGTTGGCAGTCGTGCCGGGCACACGAGGCCCGACCGGGTTCGGCGGGGCGGTCGCGGTCGGGACCTTCGGGCCGATCGACGCAGTGCCGGCGGTCTTGCTGGTGTCCCGGCCGAACAGCGCCCACGCCCCACCGGCGACGGCGAGCACGAGCACGCCTCCGCCGAGGAACGTCAGCGCCCGCTGGCCGCGAGGCGGTGGGGGCGGCGCCGTGCCCGGCGGTCGCCCCCTGGGTGGGTTTGCCATGTTCGTGCCCTTCCAGGCTCAGTGCGTGGAGCAGGAAGTGAACCACTGGGCGCACGCTCGTGCCGAGGTGACACGGGCGACACCCGGTGTGACCGTGCGGGACCCGGGGTATGCCGGACGAGCCGGCGGCCTTCCCGACCCCCCCTGGGCGGGCCGTCGGCTTCATCAGAGCAGGGACGGCGCCGAGCCGGCCGTGCTCCCACGCCTAGCCGGCGTCGGCGACCTCGCGAGCCTGCAGGTGGCCCTCGAGCTTGCGCTTGATGCGCTGCAGCGCGTTGTCGATCGACTTCACGTGCCGCTGGAGCCGCTCGGCGATCTCCTGGTAGCTCTTGCCCTCGACGTACAGGCGAAGGACCTCGGTCTCGAGGTCGGACAGCACCTCGTCGAAGTGCGCCTGGAGGGCCCGGATGCGCTCCGCGGAGATGACCAGGTCGGCGGGGTCGCTGATCGCGACCGTCGGGATGACGTCGCCGAGAACGCGCTCGCCGTCGTCGTCACTGCCGACCGGGCGGCTGAAGCTGACGTAGTTGTTGAGCGGGCCGTGCTTCTGCCGGGTCGCGGTCTTGATCGCGGTGATGATCTGACGCGTCACGCACAGCTCCGCGAAGGCGCGGAAGCTGCTCTGCATGTCCGGGTTGAAGTCACGGATGGCCTTGTAGAGGCCGATCATGCCCTCCTGGACGATGTCCTCGCGGTCGGCGCCGACCAGGAAGTACGAGCGGGCCTTCACGCGGGCGAACGCGCGGTACTTCGTCAGCAGCTCGGCGAGCGCGCCGTCGTCACCGCAGCGGGCGGCCTGGACGAGCTCGTTGTCGCTGCGCTCGTCCGAGCCGCGCCAGCGGTCCTTGGCGTCGATGCCGCCGTGGATGTCGCGGTCGAGCTCGGCGACGAGCGTCTCGGCGGCGCTGATCTCCGCAGAGAGGTCGCTGGTCAGGGAGGCAGCGACTTCGGCCTCCACCTCGGCGGTGAGGGCAGCGTCCTCGTCGAGCACCTCCACCGGAGGCGCGTCAACGACGACGGTGAGCGCGGGGGCGCTCTCCCGGGTCCGACGGCTCACAAAACCCCCTGAAGACGCTTGTGGCGTCGGGATGCGACAGGTGCCGGGCCGATGGGCCCGGATCTTCAGTGTTGCAGGTCACAACGAACCTGGCGAGAGGAGGTGACGGGTACCTGCTGTGACCTGTTCCACCCGGTTGGTTCAGGCCTGTTGCACGCGCCGCCGGCGGGCGACCTCCGCCAGCGTGACGGCCGCCGCGATCCCGGCGTTCAGGGACTCGGTCGCGCCGCTCATCGGGATGCTGAGGGTGAGGTCGCAGGCCTGGGCCACGAGGCGGGACAGCCCCTCGCCCTCGGAGCCGACGACGAGCACGAGCGGGTCGGTGGCGACCTGCAGGTCGTCCAGGCTTACGCCGCCGTCCGCATCGAGCCCGACGACGAACAGACCGGCCTGCTTGTACGCCGTGAGGGTGCGGGTGAGGTTCGTGCAGCGGGCCACGCGCAACCGGGCCGCAGCGCCGGCGCTGGTCCGCCAGGCGGCAGCCGTCATGCCCGCGGAGCGTCGCTCGGGCGTGAGCACGCCCTGGGCGCCGAACGCAGCGGCGGAGCGGACCACCGCACCGAGGTTGCGGGGGTCGGTGACCCCGTCGAGGGCGACGATCAGCGGGCTGTCGCTGGAGAGGGCCCGGTTCAGCAGCTCGTCCGGGTGCTCGTAGACGTAGGCCGGCACCTGCAGGGCGATGCCCTGGTGCATCATCCCGCCGGTCATCTTGTCCATCTGGGCACGGGTCATCTCCAGGATGGAGATGCCGGCCTTGCCCGCGGTGCTGATGGCCTCGGCCATCCGCTCGTCGTTGTCGTTGCCGAGGGCGATGTAGAGCGCGGTGGCCGGGACCTTGGTGCGCAGCGCCTCGACGACGACGTTGCGCCCGAAGATCGTCTCGGGCGCGTCCGGGTTGGGCTTGGCCCCGCGGGCCTTGGCCGGCGCGGTGCCCCGCGTGCCGGTCGTCGGCTTGGGAGCGGCCACGCGCTTGGCCGCGGCG
>JAODNF010000397.1 GCA_025464915.1 Frankiales bacterium
GGTGCTGCTCTTCAGCCACGGCACCCTGCTGCACGTCGCGGCCGTAGTGATGCTGCTGTTACACTTCGGCATCCTGTCCGCGATCCCGATGGGCGTGCCGCTCGAGTGGAACGTCTTCATGATGGCCGGCGTGCTGTGCCTGTTCGTCGGCCACGACGACCTCGGGGTCACCGACATGACGACGCCGCTTCCGCTGCTGCTGCTCGCCGCGCTCGTGACCACAGTGGTCCTCGGCAACGTGGCGCCCCGCAAGGTGTCGTTCCTGCCCGGGATGCGCTACTACGCAGGCAACTGGGACGTCGGACTCTGGTGCGTCAAGCCCTCGGCGTCGGCGAAGATCGAGGCCAACGTCGTGTCCATCGCGAGCATGCCGCAGTCGCAGATGGAGCGGTTCTACGGCAGCCCCGAGAACGCCATGATGTACCTCTACATGGGCTACGCCTTCCGCGGGTTCAACAGCCACGGACGGGCGATGTTCAGCCTCGCGCACCGAGCGATGGCCGACGGGAACGAGGACGACTACCTGCTGCTCGACGGCGAGCGGATCTGCAGCACGGCGCTGGGGTGGAACTTCGGCGACGGGCACATGCACAACGAGCAGCTCATCGCGGCCCTGCAGAGGCGCTGCCACTTCGAGCCCGGCGAGGTCAGGGTCGTGCTCATCGACGCGCAGCCCATCCACCGGCAGCGCCAGGAGTACCGGATCGTCGACGCCGCCACGGGCGAGATCGAGCGCGGCCACGTGCTGGTGTCGGACATGGTGACCCGGCAGCCCTGGGACGACACCACCCCCGTCCACGTCCACTAGCGCCCTGAGTCCCGGGAGGGTCAGCGCAGCTCCGCGGGCCAGACGCCGTTGGTCAGGTGCACCACGTAGAGGCCCGAGTGCGAGTCGGAGTACCAGACCTGGTGACGCGCGAGGTCCCACGCCGCCTGGGAGTACGCCGAGGCACCGGAAGCGGAGGGCATGTTCGCGTACGCGACCTCGCGGGGGTGCTTCGGGTCGTGCACGTCGAAGACGCGCAGCCCGGAGGCCAGGAAGCTGCAGGCGACGATGCCGGGGTCGACCTCGCGCGGGAGCGAGCAGTAGTGGCCCGCGTAGCCGCCGAGCTCGGTCGGTCCGGCGCCGGGGTCCTGAGCCTCCGGACCCTTGCGGGCGGCTGCCTGGTTGACCTCGAGCCGGATGTTGGAGACCAGCTTCGGGTGCCTCACGTCCTGGATGTCGAGGATGCGGGCCGCGCCCACCGGGTGCCCGGCGTGGTAGCCCGGCTCGCGGATGACGTCGGTCTCGTAGCCGGCGAACTCGTCGATCTCGAGCAGGTAGTGGTGGCCCTTGACGGTCATCGGGATCGGCACCTGTGGGATCGATGCGCTCGGCCACGTGAGCTTGCTGACGAGGGTGAACACCGGCACGGTGCTGCGGTCCTGGATGCTGCTGACGTCGAAGACGTCGAGCCCCGGAAGGGTCATGTCAGCGACGAACAGGTAGCGCCCGTCGTCGCTGACCCGGGCACCGTGCCACTGGCTCCCGTAGGTCAGCGTGAGCAGCCTCGGCAGCGACGGGTCGGTCAGGTCGATCGCGGCCATCGTGCTGCCGCCCGCCGAGGTGACGTAGAAGGTGCGACCGTCGGGTGCGAAGGCGCTCTCGTGCCCCAGCACCCCCATCGGCGTCGACGACGCCAGCTTCGGCGCGAGGCAGTCGGCCGTGAGGTCGTAGACGTCGATGAACCCGGGGGCCGTACCAGGGTTGCCCATGCCGGCCGCGAGCAGTCCGCGCTTCTCGTTCAGGAGCAGCGACTCGTGCGGGCTCAGCATCGCGGGCGTGACCAGGGTCGTGACCCGCTTCGGGTGCGCGGGGTCGCTCATGTCGAGGACGGCAACGCCCTGGCCCGTCGCGCCGTTCGTCAGGAGGTCGGTCGGGAAGATCGCTGTGGTGTCGTAGTAGCCGCACTGGTGGTGCGCCCTGTCGACGTACCGGATCACCTTGAAGCCGGCGCCCGAGTCGATGTGGCTGACGACGGCGGCGTTGCAGGTGTAGCCCTTGGCCGCTCGACCGCTCGCGTAGTCGGCCGCGGGCACCCGGCCCTGCATGCCGGTCTCAGGCCGTGAACCGGGGCCGCAGTGCGCCCTCGGCACGGGGGTGAGCGCTGGCGCGGCACTGGACCCCGACGTGAGCAAGGGCAGGGCGATGAGGGCCGCGGCGAGCGCAGGTCTCCACTGGATCATGGGCATCTCCGGGTCGTGGACAGACGGCTGGACGCCAGTCCAAGTTGCCCTAGTCTGCCCTGCTTTGCCCGCTGTGTCACAGACCTGTTGCATGACACCTGGACAACTGTCCAGGTGCATGGCTGAATACCCCGCGATCCCCCGCAGCCCGAAGGACCTCCGATGATCCTCGACGACTTCCGCCTGACCGACCAGGTCGCGATCGTGACGGGCGCCGGCGCCGGCATCGGACGCGCTGTCGCCGTCGCCTTCGCCGAAGCTGGCGCGGACGTCGCCGTCGCCGCCCGCACGCAGGCCGATCTCGACGAGACAGTGCGCCTCGTCGAGGCCACGGGCCGGCGCGGCCTGGCCGTCGTCACCGACGTCATGCAGGAGGAGCAGCTGCAGCGGCTCGTCGACACCACCGTCGAGCACTTCGGGAAGCTCTCGGTCCTGGTCAACAACGCCGGGGGCACGCAGCCGCGGCCCGCGATGCAGACCTCGGCGCGGTACTTCACGACCGCGATGCAGTTCAACGCCCTCGCGCCGTTCCTTCTGTCCAAGCTCGCGGCGCAGGCCATGGTCGACACCCAGGGCGGCGGGTCGATCGTCAACGTCTCGTCGCGGTCCGGCGACATGGTGATGACCTCGATGCTCGCCTACGGCGCCGGCAAGGCGGCGCTCAACATGGTCACCCAGGACCTGGCCGCCGACCTGGCGCCCCAGGTGCGGGTCAACGCGATCGGTGTGGGCGGCGTGGACACGCAGGCCATGGAGTTCGTGATGTCGAACGACGCGCTGCGCGCGGAGTACGAGGCGGGGACCCCGATGGGCCGGGTCGGCCAGCCACGGGACATCGCCGCAGCCGCGCTCTACCTCGCCTCGCCGGCGTCCTCCTGGGTCACCGGCGTGATCCTGCGGGTCGACGGCGGCACGACGAGCCCCGCGTTCCAGATCCCGGTGCCGCCGATCACGCCTCAGACGTGACCCTCTGACCTCAGCCAGGCGACGGTGTCCCGGAACGTCTCGACGATCGGCCGGTACCTGATGTCGAGCTCGGACAGGGCGAGGGAGTCGTCGCCCGGCTTGCCGGCGGACATGATGACCGCCGCCTCCTCGGACAGCGGTGGCAGGTCCTGCTGGCCGGCGGCGCGCATCGCGTCGAGCTGCCGGCCGAGGTCGACCATCTCCCGCTCGGTCACCTGCGTGTACGGGACTTCCTGGCCGGCGGCCTCGGTCATGAGGGCGGCCCACTGCTCGGGCGTGCGCGCCAGCACCCGTACCTCGAAGCCTGTCCGAGCAGCTCCTTGACCGCGTGCGAGCCGACGAAGCCGGTCGCGCCTGTGACGAGGACGCGCACCTAGGCTTGGTCCTGCTCGGCGATCTCGCGCGCCCAGCGGTAGTCGGCCTTGCCGGACGGCGAGCGCTGGACCCTGTCGACAAACACCCAGCCCTTGGGCAGCTTGTAGCGGGCGATCGACTGCGCGGCGTGCGCCTCGAGCTCCTGGGGCGTGGCCTCGGAGGCCAGCTGGACGACCGCGACGACCTCGCTGCCCCAGCGCTCGCTCGGGCGGCCGCAGACCGTCACGTCCTGGACGGCGGGATGACTCGCGATCGCGGACTCGACCTCCTCGGCGAAGACCTTCTCGCCGCCGGTGTTGATCGTGACGCTGTCGCGCCCGAGCACCTCGATGGCGCCGTCCTCCTTGAACCGCGCCCTGTCGCCCGGCACCGCGTAGCGGGTCCCCTCGATGACGGGGAAGGTGCGGGCGGTCTTCTCGGGATCGCCGAGGTAGCCGAGGGGAACCCAGCCTTGCTGGGCGAACCAGCCGAGGCCGTCGTGGCCCGGTTGCAGGACGGACGTCAGGTCCTCGCTCACGACCGTGGATCCGGGACCGGGGTTGAAGGTGCCGGTCTGCACGGCGCCCTTGGCCGACAGGTGGCTGCCCTGCGCGCCGGTCTCGGAGGAGCCGACGGCGTCGTTGATGAAGATGTTGGGCAGCTGCTCGAGGATCCGCTCCTTGATGGCGGGCGTCAGCGGCGCGGAGCCGTTGCTGATGACGGCCAGGCACGACAGGTCGTACGTGCCCGTCTCGATCTCGGCGAGCAGCGGCCGGGCCACGGCGTCGCCCACGACCGTGATCGTCGTGCACTTCTCGCGCTCGACGGTGCGCAGCACGTCGGCGGGATCGACGTGGGTGTTGTCGTCGGGCAGGACGACCTTGGCGCCGTTGCCCATCATGACGAACGTGCCCCACTGCGCGGCGCCGTGCATGAACGGTGGGATGAGCAGCATCGACAGGTCACCGCCGCTGACGGCGCGCTCGCGCACCTCCTCGTAGGTCGTGACGGCGTCCCAGACGCCGGGGACACGGCCGCCCATGGTGTTGAGGAAGATGTCGTGCTGGCGCCAGAGCACGCCCTTCGGCATGCCGGTCGTGCCCCCGGTGTAGAGCACGTAGAGGTCGTCCGGCGAGTGGCCGATGTCCGGCAGCGTCGACGGGCTCTCGGCGATGGCCGTCTCGTAGTCGACGGCACCCTCGAGCAGCGGCGTCCCCGAGCCGTCGTCGACCTGGATCAACACGTCGAGACTGCCGCGCAGCTTCTCGATGCGATCGGCGAAGCACGCGTGGTAGATCACGGCACGCGACTGCGAGTTCTGGAACAGGTAGCTGAGCTCGTCGGCGACGTAGCGGTAGTTGACGTTGACCGGCACGGTCCGGCTCTTGAAGCAGCCCAGCATCGACTCGAGGTACTCGTTGCCGTTGTACATGAACAGCGCGACGTGGTCCTGGCCGGACTCGTGGCCCTGCAGGTCCGCGCGGTCGGTGCGCACTCCCAGCCCGCGTGAGTGCAGGTACGACGCCAACCGCCGCGTCCGGTCGCCCAGCTGGCCGTAGGTCAGCCGGCGGTCGCGCCAGACCATGACCTCGCGGTCGGGGATGGCGGCGGTGATGACCTCGCTGACGAGCGCGAGGTTGAAGTCGGCGGTCACGCCAGGCCGAAGGTCGGGTTGTCGTCGGTCACGCCGGCGAACAGCGAGTAGTCCGGCCCGCGGCGCAGGTGGTGCCCGCCGTCGACGTTGATCGACTGGCCGGTGATGAAGCGCGCCTTGGGGCTGCAGAGGAAGGCGGCGAGGTTGCCGACGTCCTCTGGCTCGGCCACGCCGCCGAGCGGCGTGTTCTCGAGGTAGGAGCGGTAGATGTCGCTGTCCCGGGGGATGCCCTCCATCAGCTCCGTGGCGGTGAACCCCGGACGGACCGCGTTGGCGCGGATGCCGGCGGGGCCGTACTCGTCGGCGATGTTCTTGACGAGCTCCTCGATCCCCGCCTTCGACACCGGGTAGGCCCCGAACCAGCGGTGCGTCAGGTGCCCGGCGAGGCTGGACATGCCGAGGAACGCCCCCTTGCTCCGGACCAGGTGCGGCAGCGTGTGCTTGGCGACCAGCAGGGTCCCGAGCACGTTCTGGTGCAGGACGCGGGTGAACTCGGCGAGGTCCTGGG
>JAODNF010000398.1 GCA_025464915.1 Frankiales bacterium
GCCGTCCCGGAGGTGGCGGTCTGCGCCGGGTGCTGCGCCGGGTGGACGAGACGAGTGCCGGCGGCCTGGTGCTCGACGGGCGCGGGCCGGACGCCAGGGGCGCGCTCATCGGCCGGCTCGACCGGCGCGGCCGGCTGCTCTGGTCGCTGCCGAAGGGGCACGTCGAGGCGGGCGAGACCGAGCCGCAGACGGCCGTCCGCGAGGTGCAGGAGGAGACCGGGATCCAGGGGGAGGTCCTGGGAAAGCTCGGCACCATCGACTTCTGGTTCGTGGCCGACGGCCGGCGGATCCACAAGACCGTGCACCACTTCCTGCTGCTCGCGACCGGCGACCTCGAGCTGTCCGACGAGGACGTCGAGGTCAGCGAGGTCGCGTGGGTGCCCGTCGCCGAGATGGCGGCGCGGCTCGCCTACGCCGACGAGCGCCGGCTCCTCGACAAGGTCCCCGAGCTCCTCTCGCGGTCGGCGTGAGGGCCGTCGCGGGCGCGGTCCTCGGCGTGCTCCTGCTCGCGGGCCCGGCTCTGGCCGACCCGACGCCGAGCCCGACGGTGCAGGAGCCGGAGGCGCCGCTCGTGGTGTCCGTCACCGAGCTGCTGCCCCGCGCACCCCAGGCCGGTCAGGCGTTCGAGGTCAAGGGCGCGATCCGCAACACGAGCACCACCCAGTCGGTCACGGGCCCCGAGGTCCGGCTGGCGCGCGGTGACGTGATCCAGTCCCGCGGCGAGCTGCACCTGGCCGAGGCCAACCACGACGTCGACTACGGCAACCACTACGCCGTGCGCCACCTGCACACCGGACCCACGCCGACCAGCGCGGAGATCGACGAGCTGAAGCCCGGTCAGGTGGGCTACTTCGACATCCAGACCGACGTCGACTCGCTGCAGCTCCGGCGCACGGGCGTCTACCCGATGGACGTGGAGGCCCGCGGCACGATCGACGAGAGCGGCGCGCAGCTCCTCGGCGACGCGCCTACCTGGATCCCGTTCTTCGCGCACGACTCGCGACCGCGTCAGAACAAGGTCGCGGTCGTGCTGCCGATGACCGACCGGCCGCACCAGGCCCCGGACGGCTCGTTCGTCGACGACGGCCTGGCCGACAACTTCAGCAGCGGCCCGCTCGCGCACCAGCTCGTCGCCGCCGGCTACGAGCCGAGCTGCGACCGGGGGGCCACTCGCAACGACGGCGTCCAGGACCCGACGACCACTCGCTGCGAGGCCGTACCGATCACCTACGCCATCGATCCCGACCTCGCCTCGGCCGCGTACGCGATGGCGACCTCCAAGACGTACCGCGTCGGCAGCGGTAAGAACGCCCGCGACGGCTCGGGCAAGAGGGCCGCGCAGCTCTGGCTGGACCGGCTCAAGGCACAAGCCGGGGGAGCCCGCGGCAGCGTGCTCGTCCTGCCCTACGGCGACCCGGACGTCGACGCTCTCGGTGCCAGCGCCGCGGGGCAGCTCGACATCTCGGACTCGGTCAAGCTCGGCAACCAGGTGCTGACCGACCAGGTTCCCGGCACCCGCGTCGACGCGGTGCTCCCACCCTCCCAGGGAAGCGGCATCCTGACGACGCAGGCCGCGGAGGCGCTCCGGCCGCAGAACGCCCAGCCCTTCGCGTACGTGCTCGACGAGAGCGCCTTCCCCGACCTCGAGGACGCCGGCCGCACTCGCAGCCCCAGCGCCCACGTCACCCTGGGGCCGGCGACCGACCCGCTGCACGGGCTGGCCGTCGAGGACACCCTGTCGACCCTGCTCCTCGGCCAGAGCGGCCTGCAGGAGGGCGACCGCCTCGCCGAGCAGCGCTTCATCGCCGAGACCGCCATCATCGCCGCCGAGGCACCCGGTACGAGCCGCACGTTCGTCCTCTCACCGGACCGCTACAGCGACGCGCGGGTCGGGGCGATGGCGCAGTCGCTGCGCGACCTGGGTCGGCTGCCGTGGCTGTGCCCCGTCGCCCTGGAGCCGCTCACGCAGCCCGCGACCGAGGGCGGTGGCGAGTCCTGCGCGAACCCGGCGTCTCCGACCGAGGCCCGTCGCAACGTCGACCGGGAGGACCCGCGCACCGGGCTGCGTCAGGGCACGGACGCGCAGCTGCCGGCGTCGTACCTCAGCGAGGTCGCGCACCAGGGCCGACGGGCCACCCAGCTGACCCAGCAGGTGCTGGGCACGGACTCGGCCGGGTCGGGAGGCACCGCTGAGACGATCGACAAGCTGCAGCGCAGGCTGCACCAGGCGGTGGCCCGCGCGGAGTCGTCCGCCTGGCGGCAGGACGCCTCCGGCCAGGCCGACCAGCTGCGACGGCTGAACGGTGCGATGACGGCCCTCGTGCAGCAGGTCAACGTGCTGACCGGCCGGGTGCTGCTCACCAGCGACAAGGGCACGATCCAGGTCGCCGTCGAGAACAAGAGCGACCTGCCGCTGCAGATCCGGCTGCAGTTCCAGATCCCGGGCCGCCGCGACGTCGAGACCGCCCTCGTCACCGTGCCGAAGAAGAGCTCGGTCCCCGTGGGGGTCAAGGTCAGCGGCCTGCGGTCGGGCACCTTCCCCGTTGCGGTCCAGATGCGGGACCGGGAGGACAAGGCGTTCCGCGGGTTCGTCTACGTGCAGGTCCGGTCGACGCGGTACGGCCGGCTCGCGCTGGGCCTCACCTTCGCCGCGGCAGCCGTGCTGTTCATCGCCGCCGGTACCCGGATCGCCCGACGCGCCCTGGGCAGGGGCAAGCAAGCCCCGGGCGATCCCTCAGGCTCAGCGGACCCCACCGCGTGAGCCTGCTGCGGTCCACGCGCACCATGGCGCTGGGCACTGTCGCGTCCCGCGCGACCGGCTTCCTGCGCACCGCGATGCTCGCCGCCGTCCTCGGCGTGAAGACCGTCGCGCTCGCGTTCAACGTCGCGAACACCGCGCCGAACATCGTCTACGAGCTGCTCCTCGGCGGGATCCTGACGAGCGTCATCGTCCCGCTCGTCGTCCGGGCCAACAAGGACGGCGTCGGGGAGGAGCTGGTCCAGCGCCTGCTGACCCTGGCCGTCCTCGTCCTCGGCGCCGCGAGCCTGCTGCTGGTCCTGTTCGCGCCGCTGATCGTCGACGTCTACGTCAACCAGGGCGTCGATGACCAGACGCGGCACCTGGCCGTCGTCTTCGCGCGGTTCTTCCTCCCGCAGATCCTGTTCTACGGCGTGGGCGCCGTCCTCGGGGCCTACCTCAACACCCAGGGCAGCTTCGGGCCGCCGATGTGGGCGCCGGTGCTCAACAACGTCGTCGTCATCGTGACCCTCGTGCTGTTCGCGTTCCTGCCGGGCCCGTCGCACCTCACCAGCGCGACGATCACCGACACCCAGCTCGCCGTGCTCGGGATCGGCGTGACGCTCGGCATCGTGGCGCAGACCGTGGCCCTGCTGCCCGCGCTGCGCCGTTCCGGCCTGCACCTGCGGCCCCGCTTCGACTTCCGGTCAGCAACAGCTGGCACGGGGCTCGGCCCGGCCGCCCAGCTGGCCCGCTGGACGTTCTTCTACGTCGTCTGCAACCAGCTGGTGCTGGTGGTGGTCGCACAGCTGGCCTCGGGCGCGCCCAAGGACCGCGGCTACCCCTCGTACACCTACGCCTTCCTGCTCTGGCAGCTGCCGCACGCCGTCGTCGCGGTCAGCGTCATCACGGCGCTGCTCCCTGCGATGAGCGGCGCCGCCGCCGAGGGTCGTCTCGACGAGGTGCGCCGCCAGCTCGACCGGGGGCTCCGGCTCACCGTCAGCGTCCTGGTGCCGGCGGCCGTCGCGTACGTAGTGCTGGGACGGCCGCTCGCCACCCTGGTGTTCGGGCACGGGGAGACGTCGGTCGCGGACGCGCGCTTCATCGGGACGCTGCTCGCGGTGTTCGCCTGCGGGCTGGTGGCCTTTAGCACCTACCAGCTGCAGCTCCGGGCGTTCTACGCGCTGCAGGACACCCGCACGCCGGCGATGGTGAACCTCGCCGTCAACGCGACGACCGTCGCCTTGGACGTCCTGCTATACTCGGCGCTCGCCCCCGAGCACCGCGTCGTGGGCCTCGCGGCAGGGCAGGCGTCCTCCTACCTCGTCGGCGTCGCGGTCTGCACCACGGTGCTGGCCCGGCGCGTCCCGCGCGACCCCCGCGGCCACGTCCTGCGGACCACGGTCCGCTGCCTGCTCGCGATTGCCGGGCCGGCCGGGATGGCCGCCCTCGTCGTGCACCTGTCCGAGGGGTACGCCGGACGGGCGACGGGGGGCGCGGCGGTCGCGGCCGCGCTCGGCGGGGCCGTCCTGGTGTCCGGCTACCTGGCCGCGGCCCGCAGGGTGCGCGTTCAGGAAGTGGAACAGCTGCTGGCGCCGGTGCTCGCCCGGCTCAAGCCCACGGGCTGACGCGCCGAACCCCTAGAGGTGAAGGGTTCCTCGCAGGACGGCGCCATCGTCGTGGGCTGGCTCACGAAGCTGGCCCTCGTCGTGGCCGTCATCGGCTTCCTCGGGTACGACGGCGTGTCGATCGCGACCGCGCACGTGTCCGCCTCCGACCGCGCCAACACGCTCGCCAGCGAGGCTGCTGACGACGTGCGGCAGAGCCACGACATCAACAAGTCCTACCTGGTGATCCGGGCCGAGGCCGAGGCCGAGGGAGACACCCTCGCGCCGAAGGACTTCCAGGTCTCCAGCAACGGCAACGTGACGATCATCCTCGGCCACAAGGCGAACTCGCTGTGGATGGACCACATCAGCGCGTTCCGCCACTTCCTGAGCATCCGGGCGACGGGCACCGGGGCTCCTGCCTCGTGACCCGCATCCCGGCCGCGCGCTGGGCCACCGGGCTGCTGCTCGGTGGCCTTCTCGCGTCAGCGAGCGTCCAGGCCTCCCCGGTGGCCTCGGCGTCGCCGCTCGGGGACGCCCGGTCCCGCGCAGCAGCGCTGCGCGCCCAGGTCGACGACCTGCGGACGAAGGCCGAGATCGCGACCGAGCAGTACGACGAGACCTACGCCCAGCTCGGCCAGGCGGTCAACGCGCACATCGACGCGCAGCGGCAGCTCGACGCCGCGAAGGCGGCGTCCGGAGCGAGCAGCGACCAGAAGTCGCTGCGGGCCCGGGCGCTGTACATGTCCGGCGGGCCGACCGCGATCTACGCGACCGTGCTCACCAGCGGCTCGCTGACCGACGTGGCGACCCGCGTCCACCAGGTCCAGGTCGTCATGGTCGGCGACGCCCGTGAGGTGCACGACGCCAACACCGCCGTGCAGCGGCTGGCCGGCGCGGAGCAGGCCCTCGCCACCAGCGAGAGGCTCGCGAACAGCCTGCAGAAGAAGGTCGCCACGCAGGCCGACAGGGTCAACGCCCTGCTGGCCCGCACGCAGGGCCTGCTCGACGCGGCGGACAAGGACGTCCGCGACCTGGCCGAGCAGCAGCGCCAGGCGGCCGCGGCCGCGGC
>JAODNF010000407.1 GCA_025464915.1 Frankiales bacterium
CCGCGCCGTCCTGGTGCACAAGCTCGACATGGTCGCGGTGGAGTGCGTCGCCCGCGGATACCTCACTGGCGGAGGGCTGAAGGACTACCAGGCGACGGGCATCGTCAGCGGCGTCCCGCTCCCTCCCGGTCTGCTCGACGGCTCGCAGCTGCCCGGACCGATCTTCACGCCCTCCACCAAGGCGCCGGTCGGGGAGCACGACGAGCCGATCAGCTACGAGCAGGTGGTCCAGCAGGTCGGCAAGGAGCTTGCCTACGAGCTGCGCGACGTCACGCTGCGCGTCTACCGGCGAGGCACGGAGGTCGCCGCGCGAGCCGGCATCGTGCTCGCCGACACCAAGGTCGAGCTCGGCCACCGGGACGGCGTGCTGGTGCTGGGCGACGAGGTGCTGACCCCCGACAGCAGCCGGTTCTGGCCGCTGGAGACGTGGGCGCCCGGTGGCCCGCAGCCGTCCTACGACAAGCAGTACGTCCGGGACTGGCTCACCACGTCCGGCTGGGACAAGACCCCGCCCGGCCCGGAGCTGCCGGCCGAGGTGGTCGAGAAGACCCGCGCGAAGTACGTCGAGGCCTACGAGCGCCTGACCGGCTCGAGCTTCGACTCCTACCCGCGCGCCTGAGCGCTTCGCGCCGACCGGTCCTCGCCCGCCTGGACACCCCAGCCCGTCTGCCCGTCCGGCCCGTACGTTCCGCGATCTTCCGCACGTCGGCCTCGACACGCCGTCGGGGACCCCGAGCCGCGGAAGATCGCGAACGATGCCCGGGTCCACCCGGCGATCTTCCGCATCTTGGGCCCGACACGCCGTCGCGGATCCCCAGTTGAGGAAGATCGCCGGGGCTGTGGACGGTCGGCGACGCCCTCGCCGGATCCGAGCCACGCTGCTGGTCAGGGAGATCCTGGTCGTGGTGTGGCGCGAGCTCGTCGCGATCGCGGGGACGCCCGACAAGGCCCGTCTGCTTCTCCGGGACAACGTCTACCGCCGGGTCATTCACAACGCCTACGTCCTCTCGGACGTCCGGGACACCCCCGAGGTGCGGCTCGCCGCTCTGCGTCGCGTGGTCCCGGAGCATTCCGTGGTCAGCCACTGGGCCGCGCTGTGGGTGCTGGGGCTGAACGTCCTGCCGCGCAACACCGACGGCCTCGAGATCATCGACCTCACCGTCCCGCGCGGGCTGCGGCTCGCGAAGCGGCCGGGCCTGCGCTACCACAGCGCCCTCATGACCGACGCCGACCTCTTGATCGGGCCCGAGGGTCTCGTGTCCTCGAGCGCGCGGGCGTTCGTGGACATGTCGCGCAGCTTCGGGATCGTCGAGGGCGTCGCGTTCGGGGACGCCGCACTGCGGGCGGGTACGACGACGCTGGACCGGATCGCCGAAGCCGTCGATCCGGCGGGCGGGCTGCGGAACATCACCGTCGCGCGCACGGCGATCGACATGCTGGAGCCGAGGTCGGAGTCGTTGATGGAGAGCCGGCTGCGCGTCGGCTTCGTCCTGGCCGGCGGCCCGCGGCTCGACGCCCAGGTCGACCTCTACGACGAGGAGGGCACCCACTACGGGCGCGCCGACCTGTTCAAGGACGGGGCAGCCATGGAGTACGACGGCAGGGCCGAGCGCCTGGAGAAGCTGCGCTTCGTGAAGGACCGCAGCCGCGGGAACAACATCAGCGACCTCGAGGTCGAGGTGCGCAGGTTCACCAGCGACGACATGTTCAGGCGCACCCCCGCCCAGCGACTGATGACGCTGATGCGGGCCTTGGAGGTCGCTGCCCGCCGTACCCGTCCGAGGCTCCGCTTCGGTGCCGACACGCTGCGGCCGCCGGCTCACCGCCCGCTGCCGACGCGGGGAGAGGTGGGTCAGGCGAGGCGGACGGCGTAGTCCTCGATGACCGGGTTCGACAGCAGCGTGTCCGCGATCTTGGTGGCCTGCTCGAGGGCCGCGTCGGCGTCGTCGGCCTCGAGGGTCAGCTCGACGTGCCGGCCGATCCGCAGGTCGACGGGCGGCGCGTAACCGAGGTTCGGGAGGGCATTGGCCACCGCCTGACCCTGCGGGTCGAGGATCTCGGGCTTCAGCATGACGTCGACGAGGATCTTGTGCGTGGCCACAGGGCCAGCCTACCGGCGTGTCCGGGGTCGACGATCTTCCGCGTCTCCGGGGCGGTGACGGCGCGGCGGGCACCAGATGGGGAAGATCGCCGACGAGGGCTGGGCTGGGCTGGGTCGGTGGGCGGTGGCCCCGGTGTGCGGAAGATCGCGGAAAAGACCGGGTAAACCTGCGATCTTGCGGGGTACCCCGTTGGTCATGGAGCTGAAGCTGACGTTGGCGCTGCCGCGGGACCACATGTCCGTGCCGCTCGCGCGGCGCATTCTCAAGAGGTCGCTGGACACGCTCGGGGTCGAGCCGGGCACCGTGTCGGACATCGAGCTGGCGCTGACCGAGGCCTGTACGAACGTGCTGGACCACGCCCAGGGCAACGACGACTACGAGGTCTCGGCCGGCATCAACGGCCACAACTGCGTCCTGGAGGTCGTCGACCGGGGGACCGGGTTCGACGGCTCCCAGCACGGGCTGCAGGACGCCAGCCAGGCAGCGGAGGAGGGTCGCGGCGTGCAGATCATGCGCGCGCTGATGGACCGCATCGAGTTCCAGAGCCGACCCACCCAGGGGACGGTGGTGCATCTCGAGAAGCGCCTCGAGTACGTCGCTGACTCGCCCATCGCGCGGCTCGAGAAGGAGACCGTCGCGCCCCGGTAGGCTTGCGTGAGTGAAGATCGGCGTGGTCACGTTCCCCGGGTCCCTCGACGATCGCGACGCGCAGCGCGCCGCCAGGTACGCAGGGGCGGAGGCCGTCCCGCTGTGGCACGCGGACCCCGACCTGCACGGGGTGGACGCGGTCGTCCTGCCCGGCGGCTTCTCCTACGGCGACTACCTGCGCTGCGGCGCGATCGCCCGCTTCGCCAAGGTGATGGACACGATCAGCGACGCCGCGCGCGACGGCCTTCCGGTGCTCGGCATCTGCAACGGCTTCCAGGTCCTGTGCGAGAGCCACCTGCTCCCGGGCGCCCTGACCCGCAACCAGAACCTGCACTTCATCCACCGCGACCAGCCGCTGCGCATCGCCAACGCGAGCACCGCCTGGACGAGCGCCTACGAGGTGGACCAGGTGATCACCGTTCCCGTGAAGAACGGCGAGGGCTGCTTCGTCGCTGACACCGCGACGCTCGACATGCTCGAGGCCGAGGGCCGGGTCGTCGCCTACTACCAGGGCAACCCGAACGGCTCGATGCGCGACATCGCCGGCATCACCAACGACCGCGGCAACGTGGTCGGGATCATGCCGCACCCGGAGCACGCGATCGAGGACCTCTGCGGTCCGGGCACCGACGGCCTGGGGTTCTTCACCTCCGTGCTGAAGACCCTGGTGAGCACGTGACCCCACCCCACGAGACTGCTCGCTTCGCTCACACCTCCGCGGGGACCCCGAGATGATCGACACCGTCAAGCACGCCCAGGCCGCTCCCGACGAGGAGATGCCCTACGCGGACCTCGGCCTCAAGGACGAGGAGTACGCCCGGATCCTCGAGATCCTCGGCCGCCGGCCCACCGCGTCGGAGCTGGCGATGTACTCGATCATGTGGAGCGAGCACTGCTCCTACAAGAGCTCCAAGGTGCACCTGCGCCAGTTCGGCGCGATCCCCAAGGGCGACCGGATGCTGGTCGGGATGGGCGAGAACGCCGGGGTCGTCGATGTCGGCGAGGGCCTCGCGGTCACCTTCAAGGTCGAGTCGCACAACCACCCGAGCTACGTCGAGCCGTACCAGGGCGCGGCCACCGGGATCGGCGGCATCGTCCGCGACATCCTCACGATGGGTGCCCGCCCGATCCTCGTGATGGACCCGCTGCGCTTCGGCGACGCCGACCACCCTGACACCTTGCGCGTCCTGCCCGGGATCGTCGCCGGGATCGGCGGGTACGGGAACTGCCTCGGGCTCCCGAACGTCGGCGGCGAGGTCGTGTTCGACCCGTCCTACCAGGGCAACCCGCTCGTCAACGCGCTCTGCCTCGGCGTCATGCCGAAGGATCGGATCCAGCTGTCCGCGGCCCGTGGTGTGGGCAACGTCGTGGTGCTGCTGGGCGCCAAGACCGGCCGCGACGGCATTGGAGGTGTGTCCGTCCTCGCCTCCGCGACGTTCGAGGAGGACGGTCCGGCCAACCGGCCGGCGGTCCAGGTCGGCGACCCGTTCACCGAGAAGCTGCTCATCGAGGCCTGCCTCGAGATCTTCGACGCGAAGCTCGTCGAGGGCATCCAGGACCTGGGTGGTGCGGGCCTCACCTGCGCCCTCACCGAGACGAGTGCCGCCGGCAAGTCGGGCATGGTCGCCCACCTGGACAGGGTGCCGCTGCGCGAGGCGACGATGGACCCGACCGAGATCCTCGCGAGCGAGTCGCAGGAGCGGATGCTCGCGATCGTCACACCGGGCAACCTCCAGGCGGTGCTGGACATCGCGGAGAAGTGGGGCGTCATCGCCACCGCGATCGGCGAGGTCGTCGAGGGCGACCGCCTGCAGATCCTCTGGCACGGCGAGGCC
>JAODNF010000451.1 GCA_025464915.1 Frankiales bacterium
CCTGATCCGGACCCCGCGTGGGGTGAGTGACGGGGCTCGAACCCGCGACAACCGGGATCACAACCCGGTGCTCTACCAGCTGAGCTACACCCACCAAGAACGCGGAGAAGTCTAGCGGCTCAGCACGTCGAGCACGGGGGGAAGGCTCTCGCGCTTGGCGCGGTAGAGCGCAGCGTCCGCCGCGGCGTACAGCTCCTGGCCGGAGACGTCGACCAGGGCGAGGGCTGCACCGATGCTGACCCCGAGCTCGAGTCCCGAGCCCCACTGCTCCTCGCGCACGGCCTGGGCGATCTCGTGGCAGCGGGCGAGCACCGCCTCGGACGTGAGGTCGTCCTGCCGCAGGACGAGCGCGAACTCGTCGCCGCCCTGCCGGACGGCCAGGTCGCCCGGCCGCACCGCGCCCCGCAGCAGGAACCCGATGCGGCGCAGCACCTCGTCCCCGGCGGCGTGGCCGAGGCGGTCGTTGACGGACTTGAAGGCGTCCAGGTCGAGCAGGAGCAGGGCGACCGGGTTGGTGCCGGGTCGTTGCAGCCAGTCGTCGAACCGGCGCCGGTTGTGCAGGCCGGTGAGCGGGTCGGTGTGGACCGCGCGGGCCAGCCGGTCGTGGTCGGCGCGGCGGCGCTCGGTGCTGATCTGGGCGCGTGCGGCGGCGAGGACGGCGTCGCGCGAGTCCCAGAGCAGCCGGCCGACGAGCCGGGCGTGCTCACGCTGCGCCGTGACCGATTCGCTCGGCGACCTCTCGGCGAGCACCTGCGCACGGACCCACAGGGGGAAGCTGCGTGCGCCCGAGGAGGACGACACGCGGTCGACCAGCGCGTCGGCCGGGGCGCTGTCACCGGCTTCCCGCCAGGCCCGGAGCGCCTCGGCGGCCAGCAGCAGCGGCAGCACCTCCTGGTCGCGGCCGGCCTCGAGGGCCGCGACGTGGTCAGGGACGGGTACGGCGGGGGGCTCGCCCAGCACGACCCGGATGAGGTCGGCGGCAGCCAGGGCGTCATGGCGCCACAGCGGGCGCAGGTCGGCGGCGAGGGCGTCGGGCACGAGCTCCGCGGTCGCGCGCAACCGGGCTGTGGCGTCGTCGACGAGGTCGCACTCGAGCAGGGACAGCCCGTGCTCGAGGCCGATGATGACGCGGTTGAGCGGGACGACCTCCGCCTGCCCGGCCTCGGCTGCCGCCTCGGGGTCCGCGAGTGCCGCGGCGTAGAGCTCGTCGACGAGCTCCCAGAGCCGCAGAGTGTTGAGGGCCGCCGCGCTGATCACGTAGGCGAGGCAGCGCTGCGGCGCCGGCAACGACTCGTCGTCCAGGAGCGCCACGGCCCGGCTCGTCGACGCGAGCAGCTGTGCCGTGTCGCCCTCGCCCGAGGCCACCAGGCCCTGCAGCCCGAGGGCGATCGCGGCGCACGCCGAGTCGGGTGCGGTGTCCAGCAGCGACTGGGTCAGCTTGCGGAGATCGGCCCCCGTGGGACGTACCACCGCGTGGATCGTGCGCGCGGTCTCGAGCAGGAACCGGACGTCGGCACGGCCGCCGTCGTCGAAGGCCTCGACCGCCCGCGCGGCGGCCTCGTGCTCCTCGCCCTGGACCGCCTCGACGAGCTCGAAGGCGGGGCGCAGCGACACCTATCCCTCGGTGAAGGTCGCCGCGATCGCGGCCGCCTCGTCGCTGGTGGGGCCTGGGGCGGGGACGAAGACCGCCGACCGGTAGTACCTCAGCTCGCGGACCGACTCGTGGATGTCGGCCAGCGCCCGGTGGCCCCCGGCCTTCTTGGGGGAGTGGAAGTACGCGCGCGGGTACCAGCGTCGGGCCAGCTCCTTGACCGACGAGACGTCGACCATCCGGTAGTGCAGGAACGCGTCGAGCTCGGGCATGTCGCGGGCGAGGAAGCCGCGGTCGGTCGCGATGCTGTTGCCGCAGAGCGGTGCCTTCTCCGCGCCCTGCTCCCGCAGGTAGCCGAGCACCAGCTGCTCGGCCTCCGGCACCGTGACGGTGGCCTTCAGGACCTCCTCGGTGAGCCCCGAGGTCGCGTGCATGTCGCGCACGACGTCCGGCATCCGGGACATCTCCTCGGCGGTCGCGCCGATGACGACGTCGATGCCTTCACCCAGCACGCTCAGGTCCGAGTCCGTCACCAGAGCGGCGACCTCGATGAGCAGGTCGGAGCCGAGGTCGAGCCCGGTCATCTCGCAGTCGATCCACACCAGACGATCTGTCACGAGGCCCACCCTACGGTTGTTAGGGTCCGCGGATGGCTGCTGCTCTTGACAAGCTGACGAAGGCCTACGCCTTCACGACGCCGTCCCTTGACCTGGGCGCCCTCGTCAACGACGGGACGGCCCACCCCGAGATCCCCATCAAGATGCCGCTGTCGATGCTCAACCGGCACGGTCTGGTCGCCGGTGCGACGGGCACCGGCAAGACCAAGACGCTGCAGCTCATCGCGGAGCAGCTCTCGGACGCGGGCGTCCCGGTCTTCCTCGCCGACATCAAGGGCGACGTCAGCGGCATGGCGGCGCCGGGCGTCGAGTCCGACCGCATCAAGACCCGCGCCGCCGACACAGCCACGGACTGGAAGGCCCGCGGCTTCCCAGCGGAGTTCCTCAACCTCGGGGGCCAGGGCGGCACCGGCGTCCCGGTCCGCGCCACGATGACCAGCCTCGGCCCGATCCTGCTGTCGAAGGTGCTCGGGCTCAACGAGACGCAGGAGTCGTCCCTGCAGCTGGTCTTCCACTTCGCGGACAAGCAGGGCCTCGCCCTGCTCGACCTCAAGGACCTGCGCGCCGTCATCTCGCACCTGACCAGCGACGAGGGCAAGGCTGACCTGAAGGAGCTCGGCGGCCTGTCCGCGGCGACGGCGGGGGTCATCCTGCGCGAGCTCATCGGCCTCGAGGACAACGGCGGCGACGTCTTCTTCGGGGAGCCGGAGTTCGACACCCACGACCTGCTGCGCACGACGCCGGACGGCAAGGGCGTGCTGAGCATCATGGAGCTGCAGGGGCTGCAGGCCTCGCCCCAGCTGTTCTCCACCTTCCTCATGTGGCTGCTGGCCGACCTGTTCCACGACCTGCCCGAGATGGGCGACGTCGACAAGCCCAAGCTGGTCTTCTTCTTCGACGAGGCGCACCTGCTGTTCGACGGTGCTTCCAAGGCGTTCCTCGACGCCATTGCGCAGACCGTCCGGCTCATCCGCTCCAAGGGCGTCGGCGTCTTCTTCGTGACCCAGACCCCCAAGGACGTGCCTGCCGACGTCCTCGCGCAGCTGGGCAACCGGGTTCAGCACGCCCTGCGGGCCTTCACACCCGACGACGCGAAGGCCCTCAAGGCGACGGTCAGCACCTTCCCGACGAGCGAGCTCTATCCCGCCCTCGGCGAGCTCCTGCAGAACCTCGGCATCGGCGAGGCGGTCGTGACGATCCTGTCCGACAACGGCGCCCCGACCCCGGTCGCCTGGACCCGGATGCGCCCGCCGTCGTCCCTGATGGCGCAGCTCGACCCGGCGCAGCAGCAGTCGCTCGTGAGCGGCTCGCCGTTCCAGGCGAAGTACGGGACCCCGATCGACCGCGAGTCCGCCTACGAGAAGCTGCAGGCCAAGGTCGCGCCTGCCCCCGAGCCGGTGCCTGCTCCCGCGCAGCAGCCGGCGCCGGCGGCGCCGAAGGAGTCGCACGGCGCGGAGATCGCTGCCGGCGTCGGCGGAGCGGTCGCGGCAGCCGTCGGTTCGACCGTCTTCAAGTCCTTCATGCGCTCCGCCGCCTCGGCCGCCGGACGGGAGATCAGCCGGTCGATCTTCGGCACGGCCAACAAGAAGCGCCGCTGATTCTGCTGCCTGTGAGGCGTGTCACCGCACGTCCTGCACCCGGTCGCGCTCGGCCCCCGAAATGTGCGCACCTCGGAACCCTCTGGAAACACGAGGGTCACCTTCTGAAAACCCGGGCTCCTTAGCGTCCTTGATCAGACAACGGACACCCCGGAGGAACTACCATGGCCTACCCCGCGCCATCAGTCGCTGCAGCACTTCCCCGCCCGGCCGCGCCGGCCGCTCCCATGCTCCGCTCGGTCAGCGGCTCGAGCCGCGACTTCGCCGGCCGCGCCGCCGACGCCGGCGTCAGCCTGAGCGGGCCGCTCCAGACCGGCGGTTTGGTCGTCGACCTGGCCGGCTACGTCGTCACGTTGAACGGCGACGAGCTGGACCTCTCCCCGCGCCAGGTCGAGCTGCTGGGCCTGTTCCTGGCCGCTCCCCGCAAGGTGTGGAGCCGCGACCAGCTGCACTGGGTCTGCTGGGGCGACACCGCGCCGTCGCGCCGCGTCGACGTGCAGCTGTGCCGGCTGCGCGCCAAGACCGGCCTGGACCTGTTCCGCAACGTCCGCGACCGCGGCTGGGCCCTGCGCCAGATCTGAGCCCCCCACCACGAAGGCCTCCGCGCGAGCGGGGGCCTTCGTGCGGCCGGGGCCGGGTAGCTGCCCGATGACGCGAAGCGAGGGCGCTGGAACGCCGTCGACGTGACACCGCCGCCGCGGGTCAGTCGATCGGGGACGTGGTGCGCGGGATGAGGGCGATCGCGCCGGCGGCCAGCGCGGTCGCGATGGCCAGCGCCAGGAAGACGTTGTGGGTCGCGTCGAACAGCGCGGTGCGGGCGAAGGACGCAACCGGGTCGGGCTGCTCCAGCAGCCGAGTCGTGGAGTCGACCCCGACCTTGCCCTCGAGGTGGACGTGGCTGGTGTGGGAGAAGCGGTCGGCGAGCGTCGAGTTGGCGATCGCGCCGAAGGCGGCGCCGCCGACGGCAGAGCCCATCGACCGGAAGAACATGTTGGCGCCGGTGACCACACCGCGGCGATCCCAGGAGACGACCGACTGGATCGCGACCACGACGGGCGAGGACGACAGGCCCATCCCGATGCCGGTGACGAACATCGCGGCGGCCACCTCGATCACCGGCGCGGTCTGGACGAGCAGCGCCGCCCACGTGGTGCCGGCGATCGCGAACACGATGCCGATGAGCGCGGTGTTGCGGAAGCCGATGCGCAGGTAGACCTTGCCGGCCTGCGACGCGGCGATCGGCCAACCGATGGTCAGGGCGCCGAGGACGAAGCCGGCTTCCACCGCGCCGGTGCCGAGCACACCCTGGACGTAGGTCGGTACGTAGGACGACAGGCCGATGAGCAGCGCACCGACGAGCACCGACGTGAGGTTCGCGCCGACGAGCACGCGGCGGCGGAAAACCCACAACGGGAGCACCGGCTCCTCGGCGGCCCTCTCGACGTACGCGAAGGCGACGAGCGCCACGAGCGCGGCCCCGAGCACGGAGTACGACGTCACGGACCCCCACGCCCACGCCGTGCCGCCCTCGAGCAGGCCGAGGATGAGCAGCGAGCAGCCGATCGTCAGCAGGCCCGCGCCCGCGAAGTCGATCGAGTGCCGGCGCCGGACGACGCTCTCGTGGAACCGGCGCTGCAGGGCCACGATCGCGAGCGCACCGAGCGGCAGGTTGATGAAGAAGATCCAGCGCCAGGAGACGTACTCCGAGAACAGCCCGCCCATCGCCGGACCGATGACGCTCGACAGGCCCCAGACCGACGCGATGTAGCCCTGGACCTTGGCGCGCTCCTCGAGGGAGTAGAGGTCGCCGATGATCGTGATGCCCATCGGGAGCACGGCGCCGCCGCCCACGCCCTGCAGGGCGCGGGCGACGATCAGCGCCGGCATCGACCACGCGATGCCGCAGAGCAGCGACGCCGCGGTGAACACGACGACGCCGAAGATCAGCACCGGCTTGCGCCCCACCGTGTCGGAGAGCTTGCCGTAGATCGGCACCGTGACGGCCTGGGTCAGCAAGTAGACGCTGAACAACCACGGGAACTGGCTGAACCCGCCCAGGTCCTTGACCACCGTCGGGATCGCCGTCGCGATGACGGTGCTGTCGAGCGCGATCAGCGCGGTCGTCAGCATGATCGCGCCGAGCACCGGTCCGCGCTCGGACCGCAGGCCCACCGACTTCCGGTCCACGGTCGAGGCACTCACGGCGGCGGTCACGGTGGCGGCTCCTCGGGGGTAGGCAGAGATCTTGCCTGGTGCAACCGACGGCGCGCGAGCGCATTCCCTGTAACGCGATCGGGGGGCTCGTCGCTCTTGGGGGTGAAGCGACACCCGTCGCACGTCTCTGGAGGATCCGATGACCCGTCCCACCGCTCTCCGTGCCGGCGCCAGCGCCGGTTCCGTCGCCCTCGTCCTCGGCCTGGGCGTGGCCGCCTTCACCGGACCGGCGTCCGCCGCCGACAGCACCGGATGCTCGACCGGCGACCTGCCCGCGTCCGTCGCCCGCGACCCCGGCGTCAAGGCCGGCCAGGTCGGCGGCGCGTACCTCTACCACGACGGCGTCTTCCACCTGCGCGTCACGCACGCCACCAGCAAGAAGCTCGCCGTGACGGTCCGCCTCGACGCCACCAGCTTCAGCAGCATCCAGCCGGTCGCCCTCGAGCGCGCCGACACGATCACCCAGACGGGAGACGGCACGACCCTGATCCTGCGCTTCTCGAACTACGGCAAGATCGACGGCGTGGACTTCAGTGCGGACTGCTCGAAGCGGCTGCGGGTGCAGGTGCTCTTCGACGGCAAGCAGGCGACCACCAAGCAGGTGAAGCTCGGTGCGCACCGCGTCGCTCCGACCAGCGTGCCGTTCGTCATCGAGCGCACCGCGCCCGCCGCGAGCTGATCGGGAGCATCGGGGGGTGTCGCTGTCGATGGTCGGCCCGGGCGAGGCGTCGGTCGACGACGCCCTCGTCCGGGCTCGCCGTGGGGACGAGAGCGGCTTCCTCGAGCTCTACCGGTCGTGGCAGCCACGGCTGCTGCGCTACCTGCGGATCCGTGAGGGCGACGACACCGCGGACGACCTGGCGGCCGAGACCTGGCTGCAGGTCGTCCGCGACCTGCCGCGCTTCTCCGGAGGCCTCGACGACCTCGGCCGCTGGCTGTTCACGATCGCGCGCAACCGGGCGATCGACGCCGGGCGGCGCGAGGCCCGCACCCCGGTGGTCCTCGTGGGCGACGTCACCACGATCTACGACGCCCCCGCGGCCCCCCTCGAGGAGCAGGTGATGGAGCGCATCACCACCGCCCGCGCCGTCGCCGTGGTCCGCAGCCTGCCGCCGGCGCAGGCGGACATGGTCGGTCTCCGGGTGCTGGCCGGACTCGACGTCGCCACCGTGGCCGAGATCACCGGCCGCACCCCGGGAGCGGTCCGGGTCGCGGTCCACCGCGCGCTGCAGACCCTCGCCCAGCACCCCGCAGTGCGCGTTGCCCGAGAGGAGGCGACATGAACGACGACGACCTGCCCGACTCGGCCCTCTGGGACGCGCTGCTCGGACCCGGTACGCACGACGAGCTGGCCGGTGAGGGTGCAGCCCTGGCCGCGTTCCGCGCGGCCCAGCCGTCGCGACGCCGCGGCATCCACCGGCTGGGTGTCGTCGGTGGTGCCGGCGTCGCGATCTTCCTCGCGGCCGGTGCCGGTGTCGCTGCCGCGTACACCAACCACCTCCCCGCTCCCGTCCAGGACGCGATCGCTGCTGTCCCCGGCATGGGCGTTCCGACGCACCACGCGTCCGCTGCTCGGACGGCCGCGCACCGCCGCGTCCCGATCGCGCACCCGAGCCCCTCGTCGTCGTCGCGCGTCGTCGCCGTACCCGTCCCTGGTTCCTCGCCGAACCCGACCGCGACGCCGGGCGTCGTAGCGACCGCTCAGCCGTCGACCGTGACGTCCGCGGCACCGCCAGCGGCTCCGTCGGCAGGCGCTTCACCGAGCCCCGCGCCGTCGCCGAGGCTCACCGAGGCCCTCTCCGCGACCACCGTCGCGGTGCACCAGGACGTCGTCGTGACAGGCCGCCTGGTGCGGAGCGACAAGCCGATGGCGAACCGCACCGTCTACCTCGCCCGGCAGTACCCGGGTCAGGACGGCTGGACCCGGATCGGCCAGGGCACGACGGATGCTCGAGGACGGGTGCAGATCACGGCATCGGGGCTGACCCGCAACCTCGGCCTGCGCCTTGCCGGCGGGGGCGTCCTCAGCGGGATGCGCAAGGTCACGGTCCTGCCGGCGGTCGCGGTGAAGGTCACCGTGCCCTCCGCCGGGAGGCGCAAGCTCAACGTGACGACCGACGGCGCCGCGTCCGGTGACACCGTGCAGCTGCTGCGCCTCGACGGCAGCACCTGGAAGGTGATCGGCAGCCACGAGCTCGACGCCCACGCGGCGAGCGCCTTCACCGTCCCGGCCGCGCCGTCGGGCCAGAGGGTCCGCTACCGGGTGCGCGTCCTCGCGACCGCCCGTCACGGCGTGGGCCTGCACGCGACGACCCTGTCCAGCCCCTGAGCAGGCCTACCCTGCGGTCATGACGCTGTACGACGACGTCTTCGTCGCTCTCGCCGAATCCGGTGTGCGCTACGTCGTCGTCGGAGGCACCGCGGTGATCCTGCGAGGGCATCTGAGATCCACCGTGGACCTGGACCTGGTGGTCGATCTCGAGCCTCAGCCGGCGCAGCTGCGTGAGACCTGGATCGCGGAGCAGCACATGACGGTGCTCTCCTTCTACGACCCGGCCAAGCCCTTGCGAGAGGTCGACGTCTTCGTCGCCTACCCCATGGACTTCGACGCCTTGCTGGCCTCGGCCTCGCCCATCCGCATCGCGGGAGTCGACGTCCCGGTCGCCGCGCGGGCGCACCTCATCTCGATGAAGCGCGTCGTCGGCCGACCGCAGGACCTGGAGGATGCCGACGCCCTTGAACGGCTGGAGGGCGCATGAACGACTTCTCGTTCGAAGGGACCCGTGCGGCTCAGCGCCTGCGCTGGGCCGAGGCTGATCCCGTCGAGCGCCTGGAGGCTGCCGAGACCCTGCTCGAGCTCGCGCTGGTCTCCGGCGCTCTCCAGCGCATCAGGGACGAGCGGCAGCGAGCGGTCGACGCCATGTTCGACGTCACATGAGCTGGACCAGATCGGTCGCGACGACCGGGACGGGGCCGTCACCCTCGCGTGGGGCTCCACAGGAGCGACGACGCCCGATGACACCGACGTCCAGGTCGCCACCCTGCGGTGAGCGCACCCGGCAGGACTCGAACCTGCGACCCTCCGCTTAGAAGGCGGACGCTCTATCCGGCTGAGCTACGGGTGCTTGGGCCACCACGGTACTGATCACACGAACGGGTGACGCCGGCGTTTCCGGAGCCTCGTTGCTCTGGGCATGACCGACTTCGTCTCCGCCCTCATCGACTCCCTCGTCGCCGAGCTCGCGGCCCCCCGCACCGAGGCCGACCTCCTCGAGGTCCTCGCCGCCTAGCTTCAGGGAGGTGGGCGCAGGCGCAGCACGTCGTCGAGCGTGTCGGCCTCCGCGGCGGTCTTGTCGTCGCGGTAGCGCAGCACCCGGGCGAACCGGAGAGCGACACCTCCGGGGTAGCGGGACGAGGACTGGACGCCGTCGAACGCGATCTCGACGACCTGCTCCGGCCGCACCGTCACGACCCAGCCGTCGTCGGCGACCTCGAGCTCTCGGAACCGCGAGGTCTGCCAGCGCAGCAGCTCGTCCGTCAGGCCCTTGAAGGTCTTGCCGAGCATCACGAAGCCGTCCCCCTGCCGCGCACCGAGGTGCAGGTTGGACAGCCAGCCGCGGCGCCGGCCCGAGCCGTGCTCGACGGCGAGCACCACGAGGTCGAGGGTGTGGCGCGGCTTCACCTTCAGCCAGGAACCGCCGCGACGGCCGGACTCGTAGCGGTCGGCGAGGGCCTTCACGACGATGCCCTCGTGTCCCGTGGCGAGCGCCTTCGCCTGGAACGCAAGGGCTCCGGCGGGGTCGGACGTGATGAGGCGAGGCGCCCGCTGGCGCTCCGGGACCAGCTCGGCCAGCACCTCGGCACGGGTCGCGAGCGGCTCGTCGAGCAGGTCGCGGCCGTCGACGTGGAGCACGTCGAACCACCACGGGGTCAGACCGGCCCCGGACGCAGAGAGCGCCTTGGAGGCGGTCTCCTGGAACGGCCTCGGTCGGCCCTCGGCATCGACGACGAGGGCCTCGCCGTCGAGGACGACGGACTGGACAGGGAGGGCCAGCACCGCTGCGACCACCTCGGGCATGCGTGCCGTGAGGTCGTCGAGCGACCGGGAGAGCACCCGGACGTCCGTGCCGTGGCGGTGGGCCTGGACCCGCACCCCGTCGAGCTTCCAGTCGACGGCCACCGGCAGCGTCATCGCAGCGAGGGCCTCGTCGAGGGAGGGGGCGGATCCTGCGAGCATGGGGGACAGGCCGCGGCCGACGACCAGCGTGAAGTCCTCGAGGGACTCGCCGGTCAGGGCGGCCCGGGCGACCTCGGTCAGCGACCCGGACAGGGTCAGGTCACGGCGCCCCCCGGAGTGGGGCAGGCCCGCGGCGCGGGCGACGGCGTCCGCGACCATCCCGGCGCAGGCGCCCT
>JAODNF010000459.1 GCA_025464915.1 Frankiales bacterium
CCTAGTCCTCGAGTCCGGGTCGTTCACCGCCCTGCTGGGGTCCAACGGGGCCGGCAAGACCACGACGCTGCTGTCGATCATCGGCCAGGCGCGCGTCCATGCCGGACGGATCAGCTTCGACGGTGACGACCTCGTCGGACGCAGCACGCCGAGCACCTGCGGGAAGGGCATCGCGCTGTCGCCCGAGGGCCGACAGCTGTTCCCCTCGCTCTCCGTGCAGGAGAACCTCGAGGTCGGCGCGCTCGTGGGTGCGGGCCGCGCCCGCAAGGCCGACTCGCTCGAGCGGGTCTTCTCGACCTTCCCGCTGCTGCACGAGCGCCGGGAGCAGATCAGCTCCACGCTGTCCGGTGGCGAGCAGCAGATGCTGGCCATCGGACGAGCCCTGATGAGCGATCCGCGGCTGCTCCTCATCGACGAGGCGTCACTCGGGCTGGCCCCGATCGTGGTCGAGCGGGTCTTCGAGCTGATCAGCGCGATCAACGCGAGCGGGGTCACCGTGCTCGCCGTGGAGCAGAACGTCTCGGTCGTCGAGCACGCCGACGCCGTCTACGTCCTGGAGAAGGGCACCATCGTCAGCGGCGGGGCAACCGCCACGATCGGGACACAGCTGCGCAGCGAGATCCTCGCGGCGTACCTCGGCGAGGAGGCGTCATGAACGACACGACCCAGCAGGACGAGGGCATCGACTGGGCAGGCTTCCGCGCGCTGTTCCCGGACGAGGACGCGCGCCGGGGCAGCCGGGGACGCTTGATGCGCCTGGCCGCACTCGGGTTGTGGGTCGCCGCTCTCGTCATCGCTTTCCTGACCTGGAACGGCGCCGCGGGGCGCGCCTACCTGCCTCTCCAGCTGCCGTACTTCGCGAGCGGCGGCCTGACGGCGGTGATCCTGACCCTCGTCGGCTGCTCACTGTTCGTCGGGTCCTTCCTCGCGGACCTCGTCGAGGCGTTCGTCGGTCGCGCCGAGGAGTGAGCCGATCAGTGACCGGCTGACGTCGCCCAGAGCTCGCGCACCCGCCTGCGGGGGTCGGACTCCACCGCGGGCACGGCATCAAGTCGCAGGACCGGTCGGTCAGCGAGGTCGTAGCAGGGCCAGCTGGGGAGGTCCGGTGCCACCGGCTCGCCGTCGTGGGCGAAGGACACCCACAGTCCGTGCACGTCGGTCGCGAGCCGCTGCGGGGCGGTCGCCCCCACGAAGTCGCGGCTGACGTCGAGGTTGTCGAAGACGAACGGCAGCTCGAGGCCGTGACAGGCGCCGAGCTCCCCGTCGAGGACCGGGCTCGGCCAGTCGAACGAGTAGACCCTCACCGTCCCGCCCGCGGCGGCCTGCGCCTCGGCGAGACGGAGCGTCGGGACCCAGAAGGTGGCGTCACCGGCGACAGCCGCGTAGCGGTTGGCTGCGCCGCCGCCGGGCCGGACGTCCTCGTCGTACGCCTCCAGTGAGGCCGCTGCAGGGACGAGCCCCGAGACGTCGAACGAGGCCGGTCGCAGCTGCTCGCCCACCCCCCAGACGAACAGCCTGTGCTCGTCGGCGTTGGTCCCGACAACCAGCGACACGTCCCTTGCCGAGCCGGCGGCGACCAGCCGATCGGCCCGGTCTGGGAGGACGTCCGTGCCGTGCGTCGGGGCCCAGACGATCCGGTGCCACGCGGGCATCGCCTCGAGCAGCTCAGCGGTCTCGGCGTAGGCCATCCGGAAGGCTGCCTGCACGAGCTGCTCGACGGGCACGGCCTGGAGCGCCTCGACGTCGCCCTCGCCGACCTCGAGCAGCTCGCACAGCCGGCTGGCGACGCCCTTGGCCACCTCCGCAGGCAGGCTGTGGTGGGCCGCACCCGACTGGCAGACCGCCTTGGCGAACAGTCCCGAGGCCGCCGGCGAGCCGAGCAGGCACCCCACCGACATCGCCCCGGCCGACTCCCCGAAGACCGTCACGTTGTCGGGGTCACCCCCGAAGGCGGCGATGTTCGTCTGCACCCACTCCAGCGCGGCCACCTGGTCGAGCAGGCCCGCGTTGGAGAGCCCGTCACCGAGGTGGAGGAACCCGAGGGCGTGCAGGCGGTAGTTGACGGTCACGAGCACCACACCGTCGCGGGCGAAGGTGCCGCCGTCGTAGAGCGGGGGCGAGCCGCTGCCGCTCGTGAAGGCCCCGCCATGCAGCCACACCATGACGGGAGCGCGGCTGTCGAGATCGGGGCTCCAGACGTTGAGGGTCAGGCAGTCCTCCGCCATGACGGCACCGCCGATGAGGTCCGGCAGCACGCCGCCCGAGACGGCCGGCAGCTGCGGGCAGATCGGCCCGAGCTCGACCGCGTCACGGATCCCCTCCCACGGAGCGACCGCGGCCGGGGGACGGAAGCGCCGGGCCCCGACGGGCGGGGCGGCGTACGGGATCCCGCGGAAGACCGGTGTCCCGTCGACGAGCTGCCCGCGCACGAGGCCCGCATCAGTGGCGGCGACAGGTGCGGTCACCTACCCACTATAACAATGATACAGGGCGGGTTGCGAGCCGCCGCCGGCTCACCGCTGCGGTCAGGAGCAGCAGCAGCCCGCCCACGACGGCCGCTCCACCCGGGGAGCCAGTGGCGGGCAGGCGGCCAGAGGCCAGCCCGTCCGCACTGCTGCGACCGCCGCGCCGCAGCGTCACGTGGTGCGTGCCGGCCGGGACGACGAGCCGGCCCGTGACGGGCTGCCCGTCCAGGAGCAGCGTTGCGGCCTCGCTCAGGCCCTGGAGCTCCAGAGCGCTCGGGCCGTCGGTGGTGACGGTGACATCGGTGTCCCACTCGGTCGGCGCGAACCCTGCGCCTGGCAGGTCGATGGTCAGGGAGGCCACGTTGGTCAGCGTCAGGACGAGCGTCGGGGACGCGGCAGCCCGGGCCCCCGTCGTCCAGGTCTGCTCGCGCACCAGGGCGGGGCTCGGGTCGGTGGACGCCAGGGCGCTCGTGGCGACGTGGGTCGTCACCACAGGGTCGGGGTTCTCCCCCGACGTGGCGTCGATCCGGGCGAGGTCGGCGTCGGCGTGCTGGCGCGCGACGGGCTCCTTCACCCAGAAGGAGCCTGTCGCCGGCATCCCCCACTCCGGGTGGAAGCGGCCCGGGTGCCACACGTAGGTCACGTGCCCGGGTCGGACCGCGACGTGCGGGTTCTCGAGGTTCGTGGCGATCGCGCCGTACATGCCCTTCGTGTACCACTCGGTGTGGCCCTCGGCCGGGTGCAGCTGGAGGCGGTAGCGCTGCCCGAAGGCCTGGAACCTGTCCGCCATCTGGATGTTCTGCGTCACGGGCACGAGCTCGTCGAGCAACCCCTGCACGATGAAGAAGCGCATCCAGCGCGCGTTCTCGACCAGGGGGTCCTGGTCGCCGATCGCGGTGTAGCGCGGACTGAAGTCGAGGCCGGACACCTCCGGGCTCCCAGGGAAGACCGCACTGGGGATGGCGAACCGGTAGGCCTTGTTCGCCGTGATGCCCGCCATGGGAGCGGCCTCGGCGAACACGTCGGGATAGGCCAGCGGCCAGCTGTAGGAGCCGCAGCCCCCCATGGAGAAGCCCGTCACGACGGTGGACGTCGGGTCCAACGCGTAGTCGGTGGCCACTCGGTTCCACACCTGCCACAGGTCGTACTCGCCAGCGTCGTACCAGAACAGGTCCGGTCCACGTCCCTCAGGCATGACGCACACCGAGTACCGGTCCTCGCAGAACTGCTTCAGGTCGGATGCGGGCCCAGCGGTGTACTGCGTGTAGATCGACCCGAGGGAGTGCAGGATCCAGGTCAGCTTGGCCGGCTTCGCCTCGTCGTACGTCGTGGGCACGTAGACGCTGTACGGCTGCGGTCGCGAGCGCAGGTTGGGCTCGTAGTCCTGGAGGGTCGTGCCGCCGTCGCTGTTGCTGGCGTTGGGGTACGACCCCTCCCCCAGCGGTAGGGAGGACGGGTACCACCGCATCGAGATGCCGGTGCGTCGCACTTCTGGCGTCGTGGTTCTTGCACGCAGCGCGGACCAGTCGACGACGGTGCCGTAGGCACTCACGTCCCCGCTGCCGATGGCCGCCGCCTGGCCCTTGTCCATCCAGGAGTTGCTGGCCGGGTCCTCGTCGCGGAAGGTCACGTTGTAGACGGGTGGCTGTCCGGGCAGCGATCCGCCGGAGACCGCCGCAAACCCCTTCCCTGCCGGGTCGGCCAGGCCGGAGGCGAGCCGCACCTTCCACCGCCCCTCCGTGGGCAGGACGGAGTCGGGCAGTCGCACGACGAACGAGTTCGCGGTCAGGTCGACGGCCGTGTCCGCGACCCGGATCCCTTGCAGCCACGCCCCCTTGGCAGAGATCACGAGACCCTTGTCCAGCCCCGGGCTGGTGAGCCCGGCGCCCGCCGGCCAGCTGCTGGTCCCTGTCGCGGCGTCGTCGTCGGTGTCGAACGCAAAGACGGCAAGGGGGACGTTCGCGTCCACGAGGGTCGTCCAGTCGACCCGCCAGTACGACGCCTTGGCGTCCTTCCCGACGGCCGCCCGGAAGATGTCTGCTCCGTTGTGCCGCGCAGGACCGTCGGGGTAGGCGTACGTCCCCTGGCTGGCAGGCGAGCCCTCTCCCGTGTAGCCGGTGCTGGCCAGCCCGTGCGCCCCGTGGTCGTCGTAGAGGAAGTCGGTCCACTCCATGGCCCCCTCGACCAACCTCCCGGTCCCGGAGGTCTCGGGGAAGGCGTCGGGGAACGGCCAGCTGCTCGGTGTCGGGAGCGGCGCCGGCGCGACCCGCGCGACCGGGGAGACGCCGTGCGGCAGGTCACCGAGCGGGTCCGGACTGGCCTGGGCGCTGGCGGGAGGCAGGAGAACGG
>JAODNF010000478.1 GCA_025464915.1 Frankiales bacterium
CAGTCGTCGAGGGCCGGCTGCTGCTGCCCCCCGAGCACCCTGCCGTGAACCGCGCGCACGACGCCGGCGGCGACCTCGACGAGGGAGCGCTCATCGTGACGCGCACCGTCGGGGCCGACGGCCGCTCACGTGCCCATGTCGGCGGTCGCTCCGTCCCGGTCGCCGTGCTCGCCGAGGTGGGGGAGCAGGTGCTCGCCCTGCACGGGCAGAGCGACCAGCTGCGCCTGCTGCGGGCCGCCGAGCAGCGCGACGCGCTCGACCGCTTCGCAGGGGTCGACGTGCTACCGCTGAGGGAGCGCTTCGCCGCGACCTGGGCTCGATGGCGCGACGTCCAGGCCACGCTCGCCCAGCTGCAGGCGGAGGCGGACGAGCGGTCCCGTGAGGCGGAGCTGCTCCGGCTCGGGCTCGCGGAGGTCGAGAGCCTGCATGCGCACCCGGGCGAGGACGTGGCGCTGCACGGCGAGATCGAGCGGCTCGCCAACGCCGACGACCTGCGGCTCGCGGCTTCCGCCGCGCAGGAGGCGCTGACCGGTGACGAAGCCGGCGAGGGCGTCGACGCGCTGCAGCTGCTGACCGCGGCTCGGCGCTCGCTGGAGTCAGCAGCCGAGCACGACCCGAGCCTCGGCGCGCTCGGGCAGCGCGCTCGTGAGGCGGCTGTGCTGGTCACCGATCTCGCCCAGGAGCTGGCCTCGTACGCCGCCTCGGTCGACGCCGACCCGGTGCGGCTCACCGTGGCGCAGGAGCGGCTGGCGGCCCTCACCGCCGTGGTCCGGCGGCACGCGGCCGACGGCGTCGACGGTGTGCTCGGCTGGGCGGGTCAGGCGAGCGACCGGCTGCTGGCCCTGGAGGGGACGGGCGACACGGTGTCCGCGCTCATGGGCGAGGAGGGCGTGCTGGCGGCCGAGCTGGCCGAGCTCGCTGCAGCTCTCAGCGAGGCACGGCAGGCGGCGGCAACGCGGTTCGGCACGGCCGTCACCGCCGAGCTGGCCGCCCTTGCCATGCCGCACGCGGTCGTCAGCGCGCTCGTCACCCAGCGGGAGGACGCCGCCGGTCTTCCCGTGGGCGACCGGGTGCTGCACGCCGGGCCGCACGGCGTCGACGACGTGGAGCTGCTCCTCGAACCGCATCCCGGCGCGCCGGCTCGCGCGCTGCACAAGGGCGCCTCGGGGGGTGAACTGTCGCGGGTCATGCTCGCCGTAGAGGTCGTCTTCGCGGGCTCGGACGGCACCCCCGTCATGGTCTTCGACGAGGTCGACGCCGGCGTCGGCGGCGCTGCTGCCGTCGAGGTCGGCAAGCGGCTGGCACGGCTCGCCCGCGACCACCAGGTCGTGGTCGTCACGCACCTCCCGCAAGTGGCGGCGTTCGCCGACCAGCACCTGCAGGTCCTGAAGGACACAGGTGACGGGGCGTCCGGCGGCGCCGTGACCCGCAGCGGCATCGTCGCTCTCGACGGGGCCGGCCGGGTCGCCGAGCTGAGCCGGATGATGGCCGGCACCGACACCGGCCTGTCCCGGGGCCATGCCGAGGAGCTGCTCGCGGTGGCTGCCGCCGCGAAGTCCGCGTGATCCTGCGCGACCTCACCGGCGAGGACTGGCCGCAGCGCCGGGTGCTCGGCGGGCTGACGTTCGGCTACCAGGCGGCCGAGGAGCTGCCGGAGCAGACCCCGGCCATCCGGCTCGGCGTCTTCGACGGCGAGCGGCTCGTCGCCGTCGCAGCCGGTCGTCCCTACACCCAGTGGTGGCTGGGGCGCCCGGTCGAGATGTGCGGCATCGCCGGCGTCGCGGTCCACCCCGACGTGCGCGGGCGCGGGCTGGTCCGGCAGCTGATGGCCGAGATCACCGATCGCACCGAGGCACCGATCAGCGTGCTCTACCCGACGGCACCAGGCATCTACCGCGGCCTGGGATGGGAGGTCGTCGGCACCCTCGACGAGACCGTCGTCCCCCTCGGCAGCCTGCCCACGCGGTCCCTCAGCCCTACCAGGAGCGCGACCGGGGCCGATCTGCCGCGGCTGCACGAGCTCTACGTCCAGAGGGGCCGTTCCGGTTCCGGCCTCATCACGCGCGAGGGCCCGAGCTTTCCGCAGGGCGTCGACGGTCTGCTGGACCTCGACGTCGTGACGGTCGCGGAGCAGGACGGTCTCGTGACCGGTTGGGTCTCCTACAGCCGCGGACAGGGCTACCGGCACGGCGGCCCGCTCCGCGTGGCGGACTGCGTGGCCTCGACCGCCGTCGCGATGCAGTCCCTCCTGGCGGGCCTGGCCTCCTGGAGCGCCGTCGTCGACGCGGTGCGCTGGCGCGGGTCCACGGCCGACCTGGGCCTCGCCTGCGGGGCGCCGCTCCCGGCACCGGAGCAGGCCCAGCCCTGGATGCTGCGAGTCCTCGACGTCCGCGCTGGGCTCGCAGCCCGCGGCTGGGGCGTCGACGGCGCGACTGCCTTCGCGACCGCCGGCGCCGGTTGGCGGGTGACGGTCGAGGCGGGCCAGGCGACGGTTGAGCAGCAGGGCGCCGACGGCCTGCCGAGCGTGGACGCGCGCGGATTGGCGCTGCTGTTCGCAGGGCGCGACCCGGGACTCCTGCTGCGCGCGGGACTGCTCGACCGGCCCGCGCCCGACCTGTCCCTGTTCGCCGGGCCACCGCCGGAGATCGCCGACTACTTCTGACGACACGCCGCTCCGGGGTCCACCCCCCGGTCACCCACCGCGACCACACTCGAGGAGTGGTGAACGGTGTCGCGCGCGTCGGGCGGGTCACGCCCCGGCTGCTGAAGCGCGTGCGCCCTGGGGACGTCGTGGTGCTCGACCAGATCGACCTCGACGCGGCCACCGCGGAGCAGCTCGTGAGCCGCGGGGTGTCGGCCGTCGTCAACGCCTCGCCAAGCACCAGCGGGCGGTACCCGAACCTCGGTCCTGCCGTCCTGGTCGAGGCCGGCGTCGCGCTGCTGGATGACGTCGGCCCGGACGTCTTCCGCGCGGTCGCTGATGGCGAGCAGGTGCGCCTCGAGGGCGGCACCGTCGTCGTACGCGACCTGGTCGTGGCGCGCGGGCAGGTGCAGGACTTCGCCACCATCGCGGCGAGCGCTGAGCACGCGCGCGCCGGGCTCGCCGCGCAGCTCACCGACCTCACCGCCAACGCGACCGGCCTGCTGCTGGACGAGCGCGAGCTGCTGCTCGAGGGCGTCGGCGTTCCCAGCCTCGCGACCGACCTGACCGGGCGGCACGTCGTGGTCGTCACCGGGTCCTACGACGGTGACCTCCGGGACCTGCGCGGCTACCGGCGGGAGCGCCGACCGGTGCTCGTGGGCGTCGACGGCGGCGCCGACCTGCTCCTGGACCAGGGACTCGTCCCGGAGGTCGTGGTCGGCGACCCGCAGCTGATGAGCGACAAGGCGGTGCGTCGGGCCAGGGACGTCGTCGTGCGCCTGGACGCCCCCGGCCGGTCCCGCCTCGAGGCCCTCGGCGTGCATGCGGTGTCCTTCCGGACGCAGGCGCCCTCGGAGGACATGGCCCTGCTCCTCGTGGCGGCGCAGGAGCCGGCCCTCGTCGTCACGGCCGGTCTGCCGCTGTCTGTCGGGCACCTGCTCGACCTCGGTCGCTCCGGCGGTGCGTCCGCGCTGCTCACCCGGCTGCACGTGGGGGAGCGGCTCGTCAGCCCGGTGGCGGCCGCCGAGCTCGTACCCGACCGTCCGGTCTGGCCCGCGCTCCTGCTGCTCCTCGTCGCCGTCGGCGCGCTGGTCCTCACGGCCCTCACGGTCACGCCGCACGGGTTCGACCTCGGCCTGCTCCACCTGCGCTGGGACGCGCTCGTGGACCGGCTCCCGGACTGGGCACGATGGTGAGCTTCCGATACCACGTGACCTCGCTGGCGGCGGCGCTGCTCGCCCTGGCGGTCGGCATCGTCGTGGGCACGACCTCGCTGTCGGCCGAGCCCGTCCGTACCAGTGCTGCCCCTGCCACCTCCGCGCCCGACACCGGCTCCGTCGAGGACCTCGCCGGGCGCGTCGGCAGCCACCTGATCCGCGGCGCGCTGCCGGGGGAGAGGGTGCTGCTCCTGCTCGCCCCTGACGCGCCGGCCGACGCCACCCGCAGCGTCGTCGCGGCGCTGAGGAGCGCCGGCGCGACCGTGACGTCGCAGGTGCACCTGCTTCCGACGCTGCTCGACGCGTCCGGGACGCAGACCGTCGACGGGGTCGTGACCGGAACCGTCCCGACCGGGATGGCGCTGCCCGCAGGCTCGCTCCTGCGTGCCGCGACCCTGCTCGCGTCCAGCATGGTCAGCTCAGAGCAGGGCACCGACGTGACCGGCCTGGCTCAGCAGAAGGTCCTCGGCGGCTTCACCGGCGGCAGCCTGCTGTCCTTCGACGGTGCTCTCCCGACCGCGCGAGCCACCCTCGTCCTGCTGCTCGCCGGCCCCAGTCGTGGTCCGGCGCTGGCGACGGTCGCGAGCGGGTTCGAGTCGCGCGTCGGGACGGTCGTGGTCGGGACCCCCGCATCCGCGGCGGGACGTGGGGTGGTCGCGGTGCTGCGCCGTGGCAGTACGGGCGTCTCGGACGTCGACGGGCTGGGCTCGGCCGCTGCCGTGCTGGCCACGGTGCTCGCCCTGGACGAGCAGGCGTCCGGCCGGGGCGGGCACTACGGCGTCGGGCCCAAGGCCGACGGGATCGTGCCGGATCTCGGGTGAGTCCCGCGCGCCGCACCCTGCCTGACACAGACTGCTGTTAGCCTGGTCTTCCGTGCGGCAGGGCGTTCCTGCTGGGAAGCGCGGGGAGTCATATGGCGAGAGAGACCTGCCACCTGTTCGTCACCGGGGGCGTCGCCTCCTCGCTCGGCAAGGGTCTCACCGCCTCGTCGCTCGGCCGGCTGCTGAAGGCGCGCGGGCTGCGCGTCACCATGCAGAAGCTCGACCCCTACCTCAACGTCGACCCCGGCACGATGAACCCGTTCCAGCACGGGGAGGTGTTCGTCACTGACGACGGCGCCGAGACCGACCTCGACGTCGGCCACTACGAGCGCTTCCTCGACGAGGTGCTGCACGGCTCCGCCAACGTCACCACGGGCCAGGTCTACAGCGCGGTGATCGCCAAGGAGCGCCGCGGTGAGTACCTCGGCGACACCGTCCAGGTCATCCCGCACATCACCGACGAGATCAAGGGCCGCATCCTCGGGCTCGGCGGCCCCGACGTCGACGTCGTCATCACCGAGGTGGGCGGCACCGTCGGCGACATCGAGTCGCTGCCCTTCCTCGAGGCG